>JBGSKU010000021.1:0-3076 GCA_041741055.1 Hyphomonas sp. | reverse complement strand
GAAACTGTCGCGCCTGATCGGCCAGAATGCCCTGATCGCCAGCGCCGTGGTGCGCAGCGTTCCGGCCGGCCCCTTTCTGATCGTGAACATGGTGTTCGGGGCGAGCGCCGCGAAATTCCGTGACTACTGGATCGGCATGGGCCTTGGCATCATTCCCAAGATCGCACTCGTCGCCGTCGGCTGGAAATCGCTGGAGTCCGCGTTCGACGGCAACCCTGTGGTCGCCGGCCTGTTCGCCGCCGGAGGCGTCGTGCTGTATGCCGCCATCGCCTGGTTCGTGGTGCGCCAGGCCCGCAAGACCTGGCAAGATATTCCCGAAACGCCCGCCGCAACGATTGACAGCGGCCAAAATCACGGCGAATAGTGCCCCCATGCGCAAAGTCTTGCCCCTTCTTCTGCTGCTTACCGGCCCCTGGCCGGAGCCGGTCGCCTCGATCTGAGAGGCGGACGCGCGGCCAGGGGATGCCCAGACTGAATTGAGCCCATTCCCTCGAATTGACCGCTGAGCCCGCTTTCCATGACCTCGAAATCCAACGCGAAACCCGCGAAGAAACCCCACGTATTCATCTTTGACACGACCCTGCGCGACGGCGAGCAATCGCCCGGCGCATCGATGACCCACAATGAAAAGCTCGAAATGGCGAGCCTCATGGAAGAGATGGGCGTCGATATCATCGAGGCCGGCTTCCCGGCTGCATCGGACGGGGACTTCGCCGCCGTCAGCGCCATAGCTGCCCAGTCGAAGAATGCTGTCATCTGCGGCCTCGCCCGCTCCACGCCGGCCGATATCGACCGTTGCGGCGAAGCCGTGCGCAAGGCGGCCCGCCCGCGCATCCACACGTTCATTTCCACCAGCGACGTGCACATGAAGCACAAGCTGAAGATGGGCCCGAACGCCGTCCTGGAAGCCATTGGCCGCTCGGTCACGCAGGCCCGCGGCCTGGTCGATGACGTGGAATGGAGCGCTGAAGACGCGACCCGCACCGATTTCGACTTCCTCTGCAAGTGTATCGACATCGCCATTTCGTCCGGTGCGCGGACGATCAACGTGCCTGATACGGTCGGCTATTCGCACCCGCACGAGTACGGCGAATTGATCCGCCGTCTGATCGAGAACATTACGAACTCGGACAAGGTGATCTGGTCGGCCCATTGCCACAACGATCTCGGCCTGGCAGTCGCCAACTCGCTGTCGGCCGTTGCCAATGGCGCCCGCCAGGTGGAATGCGCCATCAACGGCCTCGGCGAGCGCGCCGGCAATGCGGCGCTCGAAGAAATCGTGATGGCGATGAAGGTGCGCGGTGACACGCTGCCTTACGAGACCAGCATCGACACGACCTACCTCGCCCGCGCTTCGGCGATGGTCAGCCGCATCACGGGTTTCCCGGTGCAGTACAACAAGGCCATCGTCGGCAAGAATGCCTTCGCGCATGAAAGCGGCATCCACCAGGATGGCATGCTGAAGAATTCCGAGACCTACGAGATCATGAAGCCGGAAGATGTCGGCGTCGCGAAAACCTCGCTGGTGATGGGCAAGCTTTCGGGGCGCAATGCGTTCCGCGACAAGCTGGAATCGATGGGCTATTTCATCGAGGGCGATGCGTTGAACGATGCCTTCAAACGCTTCAAGGACCTCGCCGACCGCAAGAAGCACGTGTTCGATGACGACATCATCGCGCTGGTGGACGAGCAGCTCGCCGCTGAAGGCGAACGGATCGGCTTCAAGCGCCTGCGCGTTGTGGCGGGTACGGATGGTCCGCAAACGGCCGAAATCGATCTCATTGTGGACGGTGAGGAGAAGTTCGCGATCGCGCGCGGCAATGGCCCGGTGGACGCGGTGTTCAACGCCATCCGCCAGATCGTACCGCATCAGGCCGTGCTGGAACTCTACCAGGTGCACGCGGTGACCGGCGGGACGGACGCGCAGGCAACTGTGTCGGTGCGCCTCAACGGTGATGGCATCATGGCCACGGGCCGCTCGTCCGATCCGGATACGCTGGTGGCCAGCGCGAAGGCCTATCTCCACGCACTGAACAAGTTCGAAGTGCGCAAGTCGAAGCGCAAGGCGGCCTAGCGGCTAGCTGTCGGTTTCTCCGAAACCGTCATCGATCAGGCGGACGATGGCCTCCACGGCTTCGTCTGCCTGAGCGCCCCTGCCCTTGATCTCGACGACACAGCCTGTGTGAGCGACCAGCATCAACAGGTCCATGATCGAGCGCGCGTCAGCCGTTTCGCTTTCGTGGGAGACGAAGACCTGCGCGTCATACTCGCCGGCGAGCTTGGCCACCTTGGCTGAGGCCCGCGCGTGCAGGCCCTTGCGGTTCACGATGGTGGTGCGGCGGACGGCCGGGAATGCATCAGACATCAGCAGGAAGGCAGCTTCGCAAGGATGTCCGAGGCGATTGTGATGTACTTGCGCCCGCCTTCGGCGGCATCCTGCGCGCCTTCCTCAAGGCTCAGCACGTCGCGCGTCTGGGCCAATTTGATCAGCATCGGAAGGTTTGCGCCGGAGACGATCTCCATCTTGGCCCGGCTGCGGAGGGAAAGAACGAGGTTTGAAGGGGTGCCCCCGAACATGTCGGTCAGGACGATCACGCCCCGCCCGGCATCGCAGGCCTTGATCGCTTCGAGGATGGCCTCGCGCTTCAGGTCGAGGTCTTCGTCGGCATCGATGGAAACGGCACGCGTTCGCCACAACCGTCCAACCACGTGCTCCGCGGCGGCGACGAGTTCGTGTGCAAGCTTGCCATGGCTGACGACGACGATGCCGATCATTTGCCTTCGGGACAGTGAAATCTAACGTAACAGGACTGTCACGTTGTCACGATGCTGCGGCGCGTCAAGCGGCAATCGGCGGGAGCCCAGGTGGTTTCCTCAGCCGGTGTGGCCGAGACCCAACACATCATCCATGCCGTAAAGTCCGGGGGGCTGGCCGGCCGCCCAGACGGCCGCATGCACCGCGCCTTCTGCAAACACGGCCCGGTCGAGCGCCATGTGCGAAAAGCGCAGCACCTCGCGGGCTGCGCCGAACAGCACTTCATGTTCGCCATAAATGCCCCCGGCGCGGCGCACGGCC
>JBGSKU010000020.1:0-7398 GCA_041741055.1 Hyphomonas sp. | reverse complement strand
CTTGAGGTTGCCGCCCCCCGCCCCCCGCATGCGCCGGTCGGGCGTGGATTGCGGCGACGGCGCCTCGGTCAATGTGTGGACGATCTCGGCCAGAACCATGGAAATGGTCTGCAGCGTGTCGACTTCTTCCTCGCCATATCTGCGCTCGGTCTGGTTCTGTACGACCAGGACGCCGGTCACGCCGCCGGTACGCAAGATCGGCACGCCGAGGAAGGCGTGGAACGGGTCTTCGCCCGTTTCCGGGCGGTAGGAGAAGGCCGGATGGCGCGGCGCATCCTCGATCGCAATTGGTTCGGCGGTGCGCGCCACGAAGCCGACAAGGCCTTCATTCTCGGTCAGGCGGGTCTTGTTGACGGCTTCCGGCTTCAGGCCTTCGGTGGCGATCAGCAGCAAGGCGCCATCTGCTTCGCGCACGTAGATCGAGCACACATCCGCTACCATGGTCGTCGCGATGAGGCGCACGACATGGTCAAGCCGGGAACGCGTGTCTCCGTCCTCCGCCATCACCTGGCGAAGGTTGTTCATAAGCACACGGGTGGCCGGCATATTGTAAGGCATGATCTCCCGAACGGGATGGCTGATCACTCAGCGTCTAGACCGAAGGCCGTATGTAGGGCCCGGACGGCCAGTTCTGTATAGGGGGCGCCGATCAGAACGGAAATCTTGATCTCGGAAGTCGAGATGACATCGATGTTGATGCCTTTTTCCGACAGGGCAGTGAACATTTTCTCGGCAACGCCGGTATGACTTTTCATGCCGACGCCGATGATCGAGATCTTCGACACGTCGCTCACGACCTCCAGCCGCTCGAAACCGACTTCGGCCTTGAGGTTTTCCAGCGTCTCACGCGCGAACGGGCTGTCACGCTCGGTACAGGTGAACACGAGGTTCGCTTTGGAGGCCTCGCGCGAGCTCGCCTGAACGATCATGTCGACATTGACGCCCGCTTTCGCCAGCGCCGAGAAGATCTTGGCCGACGAACCCGGCTTGTCCGGAACGCCGTAGAGCGTGACCTTTGCTTCGTCCCGCGAATAGGCGACGCCGCTGACAACCTGCTTTTCCACGATTTCTTCCTCTGCACAGACAAGCGTACCGGGGGATTCCTCGCCGGGCTTCACGAAGCTCGACAGCACCCGGACCGGGACATTGTGGTTCATCGCCAGCTCGACCGAGCGCGTCTGCAGCACTTTCGCGCCGAGCGAGGCCATCTCGAGCATCTCTTCATACGAAATCTTGTCGATCCGGCGGGCCTTGGGCACCATGCGCGGGTCGGTCGTGTAGACGCCGTCCACATCTGTATAGATATCGCAGACCTTGGCGCCCAGCGCGGCTGCCACCGCTACGGCGCTGGTGTCGGAACCGCCCCGGCCGAGCGTGGTCACGCGATAGTCGTCGGTCACGCCCTGGAAACCGGCCACGACGGCAATCTCACCCGCATCCACCGAGTCCGGCAGCGCGGAATCGTCAAATCCCATGATCCGCGCGCGGCCATGGCTGTTGTCGGTCTTGAGCCGCAGCTGCCAGCCGAGCCAGGATCGGGCCTTCAGGCCCCGGCGGCGCAGCGCGAGCGCCAGAAGGCCGGCAGTGACCTGTTCGCCCGAGGCGACCACGACGTCGTACTCATCATCGTAGAGATGCCGGGCAAGATCCTTGCCGGCCGCACCGTCCGCCAGGGCGACCAGCTTGTTGGTCTCGCCCGACATGGCCGAGACAATCACAGCCATGTGTTCGCCCTTGGCGGCGCGGGCCGCCACGATCTCAGCCACATTGGCAATGCGGTCCAGATCGCCGACCGATGTGCCGCCGAATTTCAGTACCGTGCGCGCCATTTCGCCCCAACCGACTACCTGCCCCGTCCGGGGCGTCCTATATTTCGCCCCTCTAGGGTAAAGTTCGGCGCGGATCAAACAGGATTGCTAAATGATGGCGAGAACAATTGACGCGTCTACCGACGTTCCGGTCACACCGAGCATCGATCCGGCCGAAGTGGCCAAGTTTTCGGCCATGGCGGCCGACTGGTGGAACCCGAACGGCAAGTTCAAGCCCCTGCACCGGTTCAATCCGGTGCGCCTGATATTCCTTCGGGAAACCGCAGAAGCCCATTTCGGCCTCAAGCCGGGCCTGCGCGCCCCGCTGGAAGGCCTCCGCCTGCTCGATATTGGTTGCGGCGGCGGTCTGGTGTCCGAACCGATGTCCCGCCTGGGCGCCCCGGTGACGGCGGTCGACGCCTCCGAAGCCAATATCAAGACCGCCCTCACCCATGCCGGGGAACAAGGCCTCAAAATCGACTACCGCGCCGGCACAGCCGAAGGCCTGCTCGCCTCAGGCGAACCGCCCTTCGACATTGTCCTGAACCTGGAAGTCGTCGAGCACGTCGCCGATCCGGCGCAGTTCCTAGCCGATACGGCCCGCCTTGTGAAACCCGGCGGGCTGATGGTCGTCGCCACGCTCAACAAGACGGCCAAGGCGCTCGCAACAGCGGTGATTGGCGCCGAATACATTCTGGGCTGGCTACCGAGGGGCACGCATGACTGGTCGAAATTCCTCGACCCCGAAGATGTCCGCGCGCCGCTGACCGGCGCCGGCCTCACGATCAAGGATACAGTCGGTGTCGTCTTCCAGCCCCTGTCCGGCCAATGGAAGATCGCGGATGATACCAGCGTGAACTACATGGTCGTCGCGGCCCGGCCGGCCTCATGACGGGACTGCCTGCCCCGGATGACATCATCGATTTCTGGATCGGCGAAACCGCCTCCCGGCCGGAGACGCTCAAGGCGCAGAACAAGATCTGGTTCAGCGGCGGCCCCGAACTCGACAAGACGCTCAAGGATCGATTCTTGACGCTGCTCGAGATCCTGTCCGCCGGGCCGCTTGCTGCCGACTGGGCGGCGCGCGGGCCGCGCGGACGGCTTGCGGCCATCCTTGTGCTCGACCAGTTCAGCCGCAACATCTTTCGCGGCAGTCCCCGCGCCTTCGCGCAGGACCGGCTGGCCCTTCATCTGTGCAAGGAGGGTTTGTCCGCGCGCGAAGACCTGACCCTGTCCGAACCGGAACGCGTGTTCTTCTACCTGCCCCTCGAACATTCCGAAGATGACGGCGATCAGGCCCGCGCGGTGGAATTGATGGCGGCACTGCACCTCAATGCCCGCCCCGGCTACGAGGATTACACCCTCACCATTCTGGACTATGCAAAACGCCACCGGGACGTCATCCGCGAATTCGGTCGTTTCCCGCATCGCAATACGGTCGTCGGCCGCGAAAGCACGCCTGAGGAGCTGGAATGGCTCGCTGAAGGCGGCGGTTTCTAGCTTGGCGCCTTCGTGATCACGGTCGTCGTTTCCAACCGGCGCGCGGTCTCTTCCTGCACGGCCCGTGTCAGCGGATAGGTACGCGCAAGCAGACCGGCGGAGATATAGAGCAGGCCGGGCAACAGGCCGAAGACCAGCACGAGACCGAAGATCGAAGCCTCCGAATTCTCCTCACGCGGATGAAACCCGGCGATCCGACCGACAATGAAATAGCCGACGCCAAAGGCGAGGCTGGAACCGATCTTGCTGAAACTCGTAAGCAGCGCATAAAAATTGCCGGACCGGTTCTCGCCAGTCGCGGCTGCTTGCAGCTCCACCACATCGGCGGTCATTGCACGGGCGAGGAAGATCGGTGCGCTGAACGGAATGCCAGCAATCAACGAGGCGATCAGGAAAACGTTGTAATTCGCGAACGGCGACAGCGGAATAAAGGCCATGAACGACACGCCGGACCAGGTGACTGCCGCAAAAAACGCCGTGCGCTTTTCGGTGCGCTTGGCCAGCCACAGCCAGAATGGCAGGGCGATGATCGCCATGACGAAGAACAGCATCAGGGCGAGACTGGTCTGTGCATCACTGGCCCCAAAAGCGAATTCAGCAACGAACAGGAAATTCGCCGCCGTCACCGAGATCGCGGTCGAGACCAGCAGCTCGATCAAAAGGACCTTGTTGAAAACCGGATTGCGGATTGCCGCGATCAGCGGTTTGAGTTCGAACTTCTCGACCTGTTTCGATTCTCCCCTCAGCGGCGGATCCGGCACGAAAACGCAGGCAAGCCCGGCCGCCAACGGCAAGGCAATGATCAGGATCCATCCCATCACGGCCACCTGTCCGAATCGGTCTGCCTTCACGCCGCCGATCTGGAGGATCAACGGCACCGCGAGCAGGAACAGCATGGCCGCGACCGAGATGATCTCAGGCCACAGGAACAGACGCGACCGATCATCATAGTCTCGGGCAATCGCCGGCACCCAGGACGAACGAGATGTCTGCAGCAATGTAAAGCCGACGTAGAAAATCAGCATCCAGAATATGAAATATCCCGGCCCGGCGCCCTGCGGTGGCATGTAGACGAAGAAAGTCGATATCCCCAGCACTGGCACCGCCAGAAGGATCCAGTGGCGCACCCGCCCAAGCGGGCTGCGGTACCGGTCCACCATGTACCCCATCACCGGATCGGTCACGATGTCCCAGAACCGGAGCAGCATGAACAAAAGGCCGGTCAGCTCCAGCCCGAGGCCGACCTCGTTGGCGTAAAGCGGCGCAAGGTACACGCCGACCGGCAGGCCAACACCGGCAATCGGGATGCTGAGCGAAGCAAAAGCCAGCACGCG
Organism: Hyphomonas sp.; assembly: GCA_041741055.1. Taxonomy (GTDB): domain Bacteria; phylum Pseudomonadota; class Alphaproteobacteria; order Caulobacterales; family Hyphomonadaceae; genus Hyphomonas. Next base: position 2,756 of record JBGSKU010000020.1, on the reverse strand, counting down.
CGGAAAGGACAGGCGCTTCGAAGATGATTGGGACATGTGCGCCACACTGCCGCGCCTAAAGGTGACGGCCAAGTCATTTTTTATCGGATGATTGCTTGACGCAGCGCCGCCCCGGCGCAATCGATCCTGCAACAAAAGAACGGGAGGCACGCAGGACATGATCCGCAACATTCTCATCGGACTCGGCCTTGCCCTGGCGGCGCTCGTCGGGCTCGTCGTGTTCAACACGTTCAACTATGGCGGCGCGCCCGTCGGCAACCGTGTCTCGCTGCCCGAACCCCCGGAAATTTCGGCCGAACTGGGCGCGCAGCGCCTCGCCGAGGCAATCCGCTTCAAGACTGTGACCCTCGCCAGCGGCGACCCCCGTCCCGGACAGGAAGGCGAGTGGCTGGCGCTGCATGCCTGGCTCGAAGCGACCTATCCGGCTGCGCACGCGGCCATGACGAAAGAGCTCGTTCCGGACACGCTGACGCTGCTCTACACATGGCCGGGATCGGATCCTTCCCTGAAGCCGCTATTGCTGATGGCGCACCAGGATGTCGTGCCGGTGAATATCGGCACCGAAGGCGACTGGACCGGCGCCCCCTTCGACGGTGAAATCATCGACGGCTACATCTATGGCCGCGGCGCGATCGACGACAAAGGCTCGCTCGTCGGGCTGATGGAGGCGGCCGAAGCGCTGGCAAAGTCCGGCTTCAAACCGAAGCGGACGCTCCTGTTCATGTTCGGCCATGATGAAGAAGTCTCGGGCTCCGGCGCTGAGGCCGGCGTGGCGCTCCTCAAGTCGCGCGGTGTCGAGCCGGAATTCGCCCTTGATGAAGGCTTCATGGTACTCAACCCGTCCCCGCTGACCGGAAAGCCGATGGGCTTCATCGGCATCGCAGAAAAGGGCTATGTGACGCTCGACATCGTTGCCGCCGGTGAAGGCGGCCACTCGTCAACCCCGCCGCGCGATTCCGCCGCGGTGCGCCTCGCGCGGGCGGTTGTGGCGCTGGACGAAAACCAGATGCCGTCCGCACTCGATCAGCCTCCTGCGTCCGACATGTTCAAGGCTGCCGGCAAGGACATGCCATTCGCGCAGCGTATGGCCTTTGCGAACCTCTGGCTATTCAAGGGGGCCATCGAAGGTCAGCTTGCGGACGTTCCCGCGGGCAATGCGATGATCCGCACCACCACGGCGCCGACGATGCTCGCCGGCTCGGCCAAGGAGAACGTCCTTGCGCAGCGCGCCACCGCAACGGTCAATTTCCGGATTCACCCGTCCAATACCGAAGACCAGATCATCGAGCACGTGAAGTCGGTCACGTCCGGCATTGACGGCATTTCGGTGGAACTCGGCAAGGAAGGCATCCGCGGCAAGGGCGCCTCCAACGTTTCCCCCACCGACAACCGCGCCTATGCCGTGCTTGCCAGCGTATCCGAAGCCGTCCTGCCTGGCGCGCCGGCGGCACCGGGTCTGGTGCTCGGTGCCACTGATGGGCGCTATGCCGAAGCGATCACGCCGAACGTCTACCGGTTCCAGCCTTCGCTGCTGACGCCGGACGAACTGACGGGCTTTCACGGCACCAACGAGCGCACCAGCGTCGAGAACATGGGCCGCCTTGCACGCGGCTATGCCCAGATCATCCTGACAATGGACGCGCCGGAATAGACCCCGGCCTAGTTGACCGGTCCGGTTACCTGATCGATGCCGACCGTGTAATGGCGGGCACAAAACTGGCAGTCGATCGACAGGTTGCCGTCGGGCTCGACCAGCTCGCGCAGTGACTCGTCCGGCATCTGGCGCAGCGTCGATACGAGGCGCTCCTCGTTGCAGGTGCACTTGTCCGCAACCGCCATGCCGGACTCGAGTGACACGCCTGTTTCGTGGAACAGTCGGAACAACAGTTCCGTCATCGGCAATTCCGGATCCACCAACTCCTGCGGCGTCAGCGTCGCAAACAGGGCCTCGGCTTCGCGCCATTCCTCATCGGTATCGCCGCGCGTTTCGTCGCCGGCGATGCGCTGCACCATCATGCCGCCGGAGATCCAGCCTGCATAACCGTCCAGGTGCTTGACTTCGAGCCGGATGCGCGAGGGCACCTGCTCCGACATAGCAAAATAGTCCTCAGCACACTGAGCAAGCGTTGCCTTGTGCAGCGGCACGATGCCCTGATAGGGCTGCAAGTCCGGATTGTCATGGATCAGGATCAGGCCCAGCCGCCCAGTGCGGCCGAACAATTGCGGCATATGGGGTTCAGCGCCCTTGTTGACGCGCTCCAGGTTCGCCCAGGCATCCTTGTCGAAGCGCGCATACCCGCGCACCCCGCCATGGCTGGCATACTCGCCCACCATGAGGCTGATCGGGCCATCACCCTCCGCCTGCACCAGCACGCGGCCTTCGAATTTCAACGAGGTGCCGACCAGCGCCGCCAGCGTGATCGCTTCACCGAGGATCTTCGCCAGGTGGGGCGGATAGTCGTGCCGGGCGAGGATTGGCGAGACGCTGTCAGCGCCCATACGAACGGCCCGCCCGCGCACGGGACGGCCTTCAATCTGGAAACTGGCGGCAAAGTCGCCGGTATCGTGGGCGTTCTGGGTCATGGGGTGCGCCTCGCGGGGATTTCAAGTGGCCCCATGTGGCAGCGAGGCGCCCGAACGACAAGGGGGCGGCCGTCAGGCCGAGCAGCTGGCGCCGCCCAGCACGCAGAAACTGGCGCACCAGGGATGGTTGAGCTTTACGGGCTGCGCCGTTGCTTCGGCCAGCGTGGCGCCGA
>JBGSKU010000019.1:0-4135 GCA_041741055.1 Hyphomonas sp. | reverse complement strand
GGCCCGCCGCTGCAACTGCGGCGCGCCGGCCGAATCCTCCGGGCCGGGATTTCGCACAATGGATTACACCTCCGCAACGAATTCCGGCTTTTCGCGGGCCCGCTTCAGTGGCACAAATCAGCCCAGCTGCTTCGGTGGCCCGCTGTGAAGGAGTTGAGTCAGTGACCCCCAAAGACGCCGCCCGGCGCGCAATGGCACTCACGCTTTCCTTCGACCTGGCCATGGCTGGCCTCGCCATGACTTTGGCACATCTGGCCATGCTGGTGTCTGATCGTGATGTTTCACGCCTCCCGATCCAGGCCTGGCTGCTGGCCACCGCCGCCTTTATGCTGGCGGCAACCTGCGGACTGGTCGTCGGCGGCGTCCACAAGCAGGTCTGGCGCCATATCGGCGCGCCCGACGCGTTCAAGCTGGTTCAGGGGATCGCCCTGTCGGTCCTGCTTTATCTGCCGGTCATGGTGGCTCTGAACGGCCGCCTGCATAATCCTCTTCCAATACTGCTCGCTTCGATCACCTTGTGGACGGCGGCCCTGTTCGCCGGCCGCATGGTTGCCCGCTATCGCAGCACCAACGCGCCGCTGCAGATCTTCCAGCGCCTGCCGCACCAGAGCCAACCCGTGTTGCTCGTCGGCGACGCCGACAGCTGGGTCAACGTCCTGCGCCGGATCGAGGGCTCCGCAACCGGTTCGACCGTCCGCGTACTCGGGCTGATCGAGGTAAACTCAGACCAACCCGGCCGAGCCGTACGCGGCGTACCGATCATGGGCAACCTCGATACGTTGGGCGATGTCATCGACGTGCTCTCGCTGCGCTATGGCAGCGCGCCTTGGGTGGCTGTCACCGGACCCGCCCGCGAGCGCGGCCAGATGGCCCGTATCCTCGAAATCGCCTCCACCCACCGGGCCGACATCATGGCACTGAGTCATGACGAGACGGCGCAGACGCTTGAGCCGATCCGCGCGGCAGACCTGCTCGCCCGCCCCGAACGCGCACTCGATCTTCAGCCGGTGCGCGAATTGCTCGGCGGCGCTCGCATCGTCGTCACCGGCGGCGGCGGCTCCATCGGGTCGGAGCTGTCCATGCAGGTGGCCCGCAAGGTGCCCGCAGCCCTTACGATCATCGACTCGTCCGAGTTCAACCTCTACCAGATCGACCATTTGCTGCGCGCGCGCCACCCCGGCCTGCCGCTCACAGCACACCTCGGCGACATCCGCGACCCGGTCCGCATGAACGCGGCGTTCGCCCAATCCCGGCCGGAGATCGTCATCCACGCCGCCGCACTGAAACATGTGCCGCTGATGGAAGAGAATATCTGCGAAGCGATCCTCACAAATGTCGGCGGCGCTGTGAACGTCGCCCGGGCCGCCGCCGCCTCGGGCGCGCGCCAATTCGTGTTTATCTCGACCGACAAAGCCGTCGCCCCGGACAATGTGATGGGCGCCACCAAACGTCTGGCTGAGCTCGCCATCAGCCGCATCACCACCGAAGCAGGCATGGCCAGCGCCATGGTCCGTTTCGGCAATGTGCTCGGTTCTTCCGGCTCCGTTGTACCGCTGTTCGAGCGCCAGATCGCCGCCGGCGGGCCGGTGACCATCACCGATCCCGAAGCCACCCGCTACTTCATGACCATCGAGGAAGCGACCTCGCTGGTCCTGCAGGCCGCCGCGCTGCAGCGCGAAGCGCACCATGCCGAGCTCTTCGTGCTCGACATGGGCGAGCCGATCGCCATCCGCCAGCTGGCTGAAACGATGATCCGCCTCAAGGGCAAGGTGCCGGGCGTCGATATCGAGATCGTCACCACCGGCATGCGCAAGGGCGAGAAGCGCCACGAAGCGCTGACCTATGCCTACGAAGAACTCGAGAAGACCCGCATCGACGGCGTCAACCGCGTCGTGTGCGAACCGGCGCAGAACGAACTCCTGGAAAAGCAGATCAGCGTACTGATGGACGCAGCCCGCCGCCACGAAACGTCAGAAGCCCTGCGCCTGCTCGGCAATCTCGTGCCGGAATACGGCGCAGCCCTCGCCGCCACGCGCCGCCGAAAGCCTGCCTGACGCGCCCGTCGAGCGGGGCTAGAATCGCGCGCTCAGCGAGAGCTTGGCCGTCAGGGGCGCGCCGGGCATGATGTTGTTGTCATTGTGCGAACTGACGGCATAGGTTTCGCCCGTGAGGTTTTCGAGGTTCAGCTGAAGGATCAGGTCATCCGACAACTGATAATAGGCCGCCGCATCGATCCGCGTGTAGGCGGGCAGGACGACAGAGTTCGAGATCGACGCGAACCGGTCACCTTGCCAGACCACCCCCAGACCGAGATCGAAACGGGATGTCATGCGCACCTTGTTCCACAAGCTGGCGCTATGCTTCGGAACCAGTGCCACGTCGCGGCCGGCAGGGGCCGAACTCGTCGTCTCTGTGATTTCGGCCGTTTGCCAGGCATAGGCGGCCGCAACATCCCAGCCCTCCACGACCTGGCCCTGCAAGGCCAGTTCCAGGCCTTCGCTGCGTTGCGCACCGGTCTGCACGGTCGTTCCGGCAACGGCGCCCGGCGATAAAGTGTTCGTCCGGTCAAGCCGGAACAGCGCGGCCGTGAACAACAGTTCGTCCGAAGGCTGCCATTTCACGCCGAGTTCCGTGTTCTCGAATTCTTCCGGCTCGAAATCCGCCTGCGAGGGCGTCAGAGACGAGAACTGCTCGCCCGATTGCGGGAGGTATGACCGAGCCCAGCTGGCATAGACCGACAGGTCCTGCGCGGGTTGGTAGACCACCCCGAAGCGCGGCGACACAAACTCGTCCGTGCGCGACGCATCAGCGCCCAGCCGGTTTCCGAACGCAAAGTCGAAGCGATCAAACCGCGCGCCCGCAACAATCTGCAAGTCATCGGTCAGCTTGACCTGATCCTGCACATAGACGGCAAACAGATCGAGGTCGTTGGTATTGTCACGCGAGAGCCGGCCGAACACCGCGGCCGCGTCCTGCCCCCGGTCCGCAATCGAAACCGTGAAGCGCTCAAGACCGCCCGCCGCCGGGAACTGACCTTCCACACGCTGGTTGTCACTCTCCTGTCGACCCGCTTCGACGCCCAGCAGAAGCGTATGGCGCATCCCTCCAAGCAGGCCCTCCCAGATGAGATCCGTCTGGCTGATCAGGTTCTGGCGCTTGGTCTGCGAATTGTAGGCCGCAAGCTGCACGGTCCCGGCCTGCGCATCCACTGCGCTGCTCGCAAAGATGTTCTGGTAGAATTTCTCATAGTCCGCGAAGAGCAAGGTTGAGCGCAGGGTCAGCGCGTCGGAAAACTCATGCTCCAGCACGCCTGAAATCGAGTTCACGGTGACATCGCTGGGGCTCAGGTCCGGATTGCCGAAGAAGGCCTTTTCGGAAACGCTGAAAGGCCGGCCATCGATCGACGGGACGCCGCGATCGGTTACGCGCTCATCGACGAAATGCTCCGCTGACAGACGAAGTGTGGTGCCTTCACCCCAATCCAGGGAAACCGAAGGCGCAAATCCGTAGCGCTCCGACTCCACGCCGTCCCGGTAGCTGCCTGCCTGCTCATAGACCAGGTTCAGTCGCCCACTTACACCCTCGGCGAGCGTGTCGCCCAGATCCGCATGGGCCCGGCCGAAGCCGAACGAGCCGGCGCCCAGCGTCAGCGCCCGCACCCGTTCGCCATCGGCCTGCTTGGTCACGCGGTTGATCACGCCGCCCCCCGTTCCGCGCCCGAAAACGAGCCCCGAAGCCCCCTTGAGCACTTCGATCCGGTCGGTGTTGTACGTATCGCGGTAGTATTGGAGGTCGTCGCGCACACCATCGACGAAGAAATCCGCCGTGGTCGTGTTTCCGCGCAGCACAGGCGCATCCCGGTGCCCCTCGCCCTGCGCTACCGTCACACCCGGCACGAAGCGAAGCGCTTCGGCCATGCCCGACATCGCCTGATCGCGCATCAGGTCGCCGGTGATGACGGTCATGGCCTGCGGAATCTCGACGATCGGCGTGGTCGTCTTGGTCGCCCCGCGCGACGTGTCCTCCGTGTAGCCCGAACGGGTGCCATAGACATACACGGTCTCCTGGCGCTTGACCTCGTCGGGGGCGTCCTCGGAGGCCGCAGGCAGGGCCGGCCCGAAGGTTATCCCCAGCG
>JBGSKU010000018.1:0-7502 GCA_041741055.1 Hyphomonas sp. | reverse complement strand
GCGCGCCACATCCGGCGAATTGCCCAGCAGCACCGTGCCGAAGGCCGCCCCGCCGATAAGTGCCAGTTCGAACGGCAAGGCCTCGACGGCCGCCGGCCCGCCGGTGACGACGAGTCCGCCGCCCACCAGAATCAGGACAATCACAAGGCCGGCAATCTGCAGCACGGTCGGAACACTCCCCAAAGACGTCACCGCGCACTAGACCAGACGCATCTTAAGGCGGCGTTTCATCACTGCCTCTACGTCCCGTCTGGACATTTGCCGCGGCTGGCCGGAAGAGACACCCATGGCTGGTGAGACAGAGCGCCTTCCCGATCAACCGAGACCGGACCGGCGGAGCGCATTCATCCTTCTGTTCTTCGCGCTGATGGCAATCGGCGCTGGCAACACGATGCTGCTGGCGGCCGTGTTGCCCCAGCTGACGCGCGAAATGGCGATGCCCGACTGGATGGCGGGCGCCGTGTTTTCGCTGTCGGCATTGCTCTGGTCGATCACTTCGCCGTTCTGGGGCAAGCGTTCGAACATCTGGGGCCGGCGCCGCGTCGCCGCGATTGGCCTTGGCGGGTATGCGCTGTCGATGTTCCTGCTTTGGCTGACCGGTACGCTGGCGATGGCCGGCGTGATGACCAATATCGTTGCAATCTTCATCTGCCTCGCGCTCGCCCGCTCCCTGTTCGGCCTGATCGGCTCGGCGGCGAACCCCGCTGCGCAGGCCTATGTCGCGGACCGCACGAGCAAGGCGGAGCGCCAGGGCGAGATCGCCTTCCTCTCCTCCGGCTTCAGCGTGGGCACGGTGATCGGCCCGGCCTTTGCCGCCGCGCTCGCGGCTTCGGCGGGCATCCTCTCCCCTGCCCTGTTTACGGCGGTCCTCGCCGGGATCATGGCGGCGCTGATCTGGTTCCGCCTTCCGGAAACCCGCGCGCCAGTCGCCGACGCCGTGCGCATCGAGGCCGAGTCCGCCGGGAAGGATCTCTGGCGCGCCGAACGGGTGCTGCCCTTCCTGATCTACGCGGTTGCCCTTTCACTGGTCTCCGGGGTGCTGACCCAGGTGTTCGTCTTCGCGGTGATGGACAAGATGAACGTCTCGGGCCGCGAGGCAGCGGCCTATACCGGCCCGGCTTTCACGGTTGGCGCGGTGGCCGTGCTGCTGGCCCAGCTGGTATTGATCCCGCGCCTGCACCTGCGCAACAAGACCCTGATGTGGGTCGGCTGCCTGCCGCTGCTGGCCGGGGCGCTGTTGATGATCGTGGCGAACAATTACGCGACTTTGATCCTGTCGCAATTCCTGATCGGTCTCGGCCAGGGGCTCGCCCGGCCGGGCTTCTCCAGCGGCGCCTCGCTCGCCGTGCCGCCGCAACTGCAGGGCAATGTCGCCGGCCTCGTCATCTCGGCCAATGGCATGGGATATATCGTGACGCCGCTGTTCGGATTGTTCGTGTACGAATATGTGAACCCCGACCTGCCCTTCGTGCTCTGCGCGCTGATGCTGCTGGCCATGTTCTTCTACTCCCGCTTCGCCATGAAGGACGGGCTGGGGGAAGTGCGCGAGGGCGAGGAATAAGAAAGCCGCCCCATCCCGGCGCCCCTCCTTGAGCGGGGGCTGCCCGGGCCACCCATTGCTCACCCAACGCTGTTCAGAGAACCCGTATGACCGATCAGACCTTCGACATCATCGTCTACGGAGCAACCAGCTTCGTCGGGCAGATCATGACCCGCTACATGCACGAACAGTTCGCGGATGGATCGATCAGATGGGCCATCGCCGGACGCTCGAAAAGCAAGCTCGAGACGCTCAGCAAAGAGGCCGGCCTCTCCGGCATCGAGATGCTGGTCGCCGATGCCGGTGACGAAGCGGCCCTAAAGGCGATGTGCGCGCGCGCCAAGGTCATCGTCTCCACCGTGGGGCCGTATGCGCTGTACGGCGACACGCTGGTCAAGGTCTGCGCGGAGACCGGGACCCACTACTGCGACCTGACGGGCGAGCCGCAATGGATCCGCAGGATGCAGGACCGCCACGAAGATGCGGCCCGGAAAAGCGGCGCGTGGATCGTGCATTGCTGCGGGTTTGACTCCATCCCGTCCGATCTGGGCGTCCATTTTCTCCAGCAGCAGGCCGCGAAACGGTTCGGCCAGACCTGCAACCGGATCAACATGCGCGTGGTGAAGATCAAGGGCGGCGCGTCCGGCGGGACGATCGCGAGCATGATCAACATGGTCAAGGAAGCGGCGGGCAGCGCCGAGCTGCGCGCACAACTGAAAGACCCCTACAGCATTTGCCCGCCGGGTCATGGCTTCACGGCGCGCCAGCCAGATGTGACGATGGCGTATGACGAAGAGTACGGAAGCTGGATCGCCCCGTTCATCATGGCGGCCATCAATGCGCGCGTGGTGCATCGCTCCAACGCCCTGAGCCACAACAGCTACGGCGCCGGCTTCCTGTATGAGGAGGCAATGGTGTCCGGCGAGGGCGGGAGCGGAAAGCGCGCGGCACGGGCGATCAGCTGGGGCATGACGGGCGCGATGATCGGCCTGGCCCTGCCGCCGACGCGTTGGCTGCTCGAAAACCATGTCCTCCCGAAACCGGGCGAAGGGCCGAGCGAAAAGCAGCAGCGCGAGGGTGAATACGACCTCGTGTTCCTCGGCACGACGGCGCGCGGCGACAAGATCCGGTGCCGGGTGACTGGCGACCGCGACCCGGGTTACGGCTCCACGGCGAAGATGCTGGCGCAGGCCGCCGCCTGTCTGGCGAGGGACCTGCCGGACACCACCCCTAGCGGATTCTGGACACCGGCGAGCCTGATGGGCGACAAGCTGATCGCGCGCCTCGAAGCCCATGCCGGGCTCAGCTTTGAACTTGCAGGAGCCTGAGACTGGCGCGCTTGATGGGGTAGCCGCCGGCGGCCTGCGCTTGTGATGTGCGGGGGGATGGCGCTGGCGATAGTTTTTGCGCGAGGCGGAGGACGGAAGATCTGCCGTTGAATCCAGATGTCAGATTTTGGCCCTAAGGCGACATTCGCGCTTGTCCAAAATGATTCGGCGAACTTTCACTGCCTCAAGACCCGGTCAGGCTAACATCACTTGGATAGCGAAGCTGCCGGACATTTCAGCTTGCTCCCTCGTTTTGGCGGGCTAACCTTGCTGTGTCGGCAGTTTGCCCTTCTCCCAGGATCGTCCGCATGAAGTTGTTCACCGCCGCGCTATGCACGCTTGTGTTGCTGTCTGCGTCCCTATGCGGGCCGCTCGTTGCCCGCGCGGACGGTCCGACGCCGCCGAAAAACACGCCCTATGCGGAAGCGGGACAGTGTGCGCCGATCAAGGGCAGCAAGGCTTGCAAGCAGACTTTTCGAACCTTCACCGTAAACAAGGCAGACGGGTCCGGCAGCACCAAAGTCGCCCTGATCGAGGATCGCACACTTACCTATGCGAAAATTGTGAAGACGGCGAGCACGCTTGGCGAACCGCTCCCCTCCAAGAATGATTCCCACACCAAATCCACAATGGAAAAATCGCCCTATTTCGGCGTCATGCTGGACGCGGAGAACAAGATTATTGAACCGGCGCTCTACCGCCATATCCTTCCGGTCTCAGACAAGGTCGCACTTGCGGTCGCCAACGAAGTCACGCGGTTTTACGGGAAAGACAGCAGCTACTACACGCCGGTCAACAAGTACTATTTCGTGAACCTCGACGGCAAGCTGACGAAACCCGAACAGCCGGGGATCGACCCGGCCAGGCTCTATTTTGTCGGCGGCTATTACACCGGCCTGCCTGCGCAGGTTTTCGAGTATGTCGGACAAGACGCGGCCCGCGGCACCGCAACCCTCCGCCAGTATGACGCGTATGGCCGCGAGCGCGCTGTTTTCGACAACATCCTGTTGCATAAGCGTCAAAACAATTACGACTCCTTCGAACTGAGCTTCTATGTGAACAGCCAGGACGATTTTGTCGTCTCTGCGTTGCACCCGGAAACCGGCGAGCCTGCCTCCCTCTGGTTCAACGCGGACGGTTCGGTGATCGGATATCGCGGCCCGTCAGAAGTTCGCAGCACGCTCGAAATCGGAGCTAAGGACAGGACCCAAGCTGAGCTCGTTGAACTGGTCGGCCGGTTGCCCATCATCACGGAACTGAAGGACGACCGGCTGTACCATCCGCTCGACCGTGACGGGGAACGGGTGGCCGCCCCTTCGAATTTTATCGGCATGGCCCGAATGTACTATTCGCGCAGTTCCGTGGGCGATGTCTCCACGGCCCAAAACTACTATAGAGGCTGGCTGCTGGTTTATGCACTTCCAACGGGATACGGATTCAAGATATCGGATCGCGCCTCAAGTTCCGTCCAATATCCCGCCATCGTCAGCGCAGAAGATGTGCTTCTGGACGAGAACCGCCTCAAGATGTTGTCAGGCTTCGGGTACTCACGAATTGCCGATGGCAATCTTGCCATGATCGTCAGGCCGTTTGACCGCTACGAAGCCGATGGCGTAACGCCCGCTCAGGGGGCATTGCCCAAGCGATGGCATCGTATCTTCGAGAGTACCGGCAACAAGTTCACCGCGACCCAAGGCGAACTTTCGGAGAAATCGTATAGTACGTCTACGGAAGCTTTCTTTGCCATTGGCCAAGATGAACTCGCCCATGACCGCGAATACGCAAGAAGGCAGGAAGTGTACCAACGAGAACGCGCCGCGCTTGAGGCCGAGCAAGCAGCGGAGCGTGCACGTCGCGAAGCCGAGCTTCAGGCACATTTTGAACGGGAGGCCGCGCGAGAAGCGGAGTATGCGAAAGCCCGGGCGCAATACCGTCCCAAGACCGGCGTGGAGGAATTCAACGAGCGCATGGCGCTGATGCAAAGCCACTGGAACCGGCCCAAATTGGCGGAGCTGCCCGCAGGCACCAAAATCTGCTACGATATGGGCGACGGCTCAGATTTCTGCTTTGCCTATTGATCGCTGTCCGACGATCACTTGTATCGTCAGTCCACAGATGTCGGCAAACAGAGAGATCGTTGCTACTTTAAGCGCGGAATGAGTAACTACTACCGGCAATCTCCCGCCGCGCGCCCTCCCCTTAGTTCACGCCTTAGTTCACGCCCGTCGAAGCGACGCCCGGCGAAGCCTGCAGCAGCGCCAGAACCTCCTTGGTCGGATAACCGTCGGCGATCATGCCTTGCGTCTTCTGGAAGGCGGCGAGGGCGAGCTTGGTGCGGCGCCCGGCAATGCCGTCCACCGAGCCGGCATCGAAGCCGCGATCATTCAGCGCCTGTTGCAGCGCGCGGATCTCGGTGACGGTCAGCGGCACCAACTCGGTTGGCCAGGGTGTCAGCGGCCCGCGCTTGCCCATGATGGCGTCGCCCGAGAGGCCCACCGCAAAGGCGTAGGAATCGGCGCGGTTGTAGGTCTTGAAGACGTTGAAGTTCTTGAACAGCAGGTATTTCGGGCCGAGATGCCCGGCGGGCACCCAGAGTTCGGCAAATTCGGCGCCGGCGGTCTCGAACGGCCCGCCGATGATCGGCGTCAGGCCCGCCGCGGCCCAAGTTTCCATCCGGCGCTCGTTGCCGTCGGCCAGGCTGTAATCGAACGTGTCCGGAAGGCGCACCTCGATGCCCCAGGGCTGGCCCATCACATAGCCGGAGCGCGACAGGTAATTGGCGGCCGAGGCCAGCGCGTCCGCCTCGCTTTTCCAGACGTCGCGCTTGCCGTCGCCGTCAAAATCGACCGCATGGGCGATATAGGTCGAGGGCATGAACTGGGTGTGGCCCATAGCCCCCGCCCAGCCAGAGCCGAGCTGGTCGCGGCGGGCATAGCCCTTCTCCACGATGGTCATCAGGGCGTAGAGTTCATCCTCGGCAAATTTCTGGCGGCGGCCTTCGACGGCCATGTTGGCCAGCGTGTTGGCGGCGTCGTCATTGCCGATGAACCCGCCATAGCTGGTCTCCATGCCCCAGATGGCCAGCAGCACCTTGCGGTCCACCCGGTATTTCGCCTCGATGGCATCCAGCGTCGGACCGAGGGCGGTGAGCTTGGCCTGCCCGTTGGAGATGCGGGACGTGCCCATCGGCACCTTGAGGTAATCCCAGATCGGCTTGGCAAATTCGGCCTGTTCGCTGGGCGCGGTCTGCGCCTGAACCTGCGAGCCGAGCCAGAGCGGCAAGGGGTAAATGCCTGATAACAAAGATTTCACGAGCGCCCGGTCGTGACCGGCGCCCATGGCGCGGTTCGAGAAATCGTCGCGCCAGGCGTCCATCTCGGCCAGACCCGAGCTTTCATACTGGATGGGGCCCGTCTCGGGCGCAGGGGGTTGTTCTGTCGAGGGTTTTGGTGAGGGCGTGGCCGGCGGCCCGCTGGCGCAAGAGGCCAAAAATCCGCAAATGGCGGCCGTTGCCATCCATTTCGAGCGCGCCAATCCGGCGATTATCATGGCGGAGACCCCTTTTTGGCGCTGCAGGCTGCAGCCCTCGTCCTTGACTCGGCTATCCGGATTCATTACGCGCTCCGCTTTCCCAATTCCTAACCGTACCAGGCCAGACCCATGAAAGTCCGTTCGTCCCTCAAATCGCTGAAGTCGCGCCACCGCGACTGCAAGATCGTTCGCCGTAAAGGCCGGGTGTACGTCATCAACAAGACCGACCCCCGCTTCAAAGCAAAGCAAGGCTGAGCCTTTGATGAACAGGCAATAAGGCGCCAGAATGGCAGCCCGTATAGCCCTGTTTGATCTTGGCGGTGTGATCCTCGACTGGTCGCCCGCCCGCCTCTACAGCCGGATGTTCAGCGACGCCGCCGAGTGCGAGCGCTTTCTCGCGACCGTCTGTACGATGGAATGGCACAATCACCACGATGCCGGGGTGAGCTTTGCCGACAACGCGGCCCCGCTGATCGCGAAATATCCCCAGTATGAAACCCAGATCCGCGCCTGGAGTGGCCGCTGGATGGAGATGTTCGACGGCTGTATCGACGGCGTCGAGCGCCTGGTCGAGAATCTCGCCGGCAGCGGCCGCCCGATGTATGCCCTGTCCAACATGCCCGCCGAAGCCTGGCCGCAGGTGCGCGAGGCCTTCCCGGTCCTCACTCGCTTCCGGCAGGTGATCGTTTCCGGCGAAGTGAAGCTGGTGAAGCCGGACGCGAAGATCTTCCACTATACCCTGGCCAAGATGGGCGGCCCCTCCCCTGACGAGGTGCTGTTCATCGACGACTCGCCAAAGAATATCGCCACCGCCGATGCGCTGGGCTTGCGCACCCACCTGTTCCGGGGCGCCGCCGGACTGGAACGGACGCTGATCCTCGAAGGCCTGCTCTAGGAACGGCGCCTTCTCATTGCCGCGCCCGGCCTGCCGCGCCATATTGCAGGCCATGCTGAAGCGTTTCCTCCTTGCTGCCCTGATCTGGCTCGCGCCGGCTGCCCATGCCGCGCCGACCGAGGAAATGTTCGCCAAGCTCAAGGCCGCCACCGAAGAGGCCGAAGCCGCCGACGTGGCCGCCGACATCTGGGCCACCTGGCTGGAGTCG
>JBGSKU010000017.1:0-13248 GCA_041741055.1 Hyphomonas sp. | reverse complement strand
GGAAAGTGGGGCGCTCCGCATGCAGTCGATATCGGCTACGTGTTCGGCAATCTCGACAAGGCGAACGCCATGCCGGGCGAAGCGGCCGCCGCGAAACGCATCAGCGATGAAATCGGCGGCGCCTTTGCCTCGCTGGCGCGGACGGGCACTCCGGAGCATGCCGGCCTGACGGGCTGGCCGATGTACCGTGTGCCCTCGCGCGAGACCCTGCTGTTCGGCGCTGAAACGCGACTCGCGCGCGATCCGCGCGGGGAGGAACGAAAGCTGTTTGCGAAGGTGCCCTTCATCCAGTGGGGCAGCTGAAGCCATGGACTCCAGAGGAGTTGAAGCGATGAACAGGAAATTTGCGACATTGGCGACCTTGGCGGCGGGCGCGCTTGCCGCTTGTGCAACGCCTCCAACGACCGGAGTCGTCATCACCAATATTGCGGTGGAAGAAGCACCCGCAGAGGTACGCGCCCTGGCCGAAGGCGCGGCCGTTGGCTTCGCTATCGCCGAAGTGCAGAAGAAGGTGCGCGACGGGCGGACCTATTACGATGTCGAAGGGCAGCTGCCGGATGGCAGTGAACTGGAGTTCGACATCCTGATGACAGCGGCGGGCCCCGAGATTGTTGAGACGCAGCGCGATCTCGACTGGAGCGCGGTCCCAGAAGCGGTGCGCACGGCGGCGGAAGCGGTCGCGCCGGGCCTGTCGCCGGTGCGCGTGATCGAAAGTACGCAGACGGACGGAACGATCATCTTTGAATTGTTCGCACCGGGCGCGCCGTCAGATCCGGCCATGGAAGTTTCCTGGACGGGCGGCGATGCGACCGTACTGGAGGAACGCTGGCCGCACTGACGCGCCGCACGCCCAGCCGCGACAAAAAATGCCGGCAGCCCGGGAACGGCTGCCGGCATTTCAGTTTGGAGCAGAAGTCCGGGCAATGGCCAAGGGAGGTAGCCATTGCCCGGACCGGTCCCGGCAGCTCAGTACCGGAAACGCGCCCCGAAGAGGAACTCAGTCCCCGTATGATGGTAGACCGTCACCAGGTCCGCCTGGTCGAAGATCTGCTGTTCGAACTCGTCGGTCAGGTTGACCGCCTCGAAGGTGAGGTCGATGTTGTCTGTCAACTGGTAGGACGACGAGAAGTCCACGTTGACCGTCGAGTCATAGCCTTGCTCGTCGCGGCCCGTGGTCGCGTTGGCCGCCTGCGTCTGATAGGCGTCCCGGTAGGCTGCCGAAACGCGGGCCGAGAAGCGGTCCTTTTCGTAATACAGCGTCGCGTTGTAGGCGTTTGGCGAGAAGCCGATGATCTCATCGGAGTCCACGTAGGTGTAGTTGCCCTGGAAGCCGAAACCGTCGAAGGGCGCGGGCAGGAAGGTGAAGGGTTGCTGATAGGTCAGCTCGAACCCTTTCACGCTGGCGCTGCCGCCGTTCTGCACGGCGCGGATTTCGACGAGAGGATCTCCGCCCGCATCCAGCAGGTTGCGCAGTGGGCTGGACGGCGGCGGCAATGTCGCCGGCAGGCCGGAGGCACTGTACGGCACCTCGATCGACCCGGCACGGGTGAAGAAGCTGTCGACGTCCTTGTAGAACAGGCTCAGCGCCAGAAGGCCCTCGTCCTGGAAATACCACTCGAACGAGGCATCATAGGTCGTTGCGCGGAACGGATCGAGCGCGGGGTTGCCCGAATTGTACCGGTACGGAGGACCGTTGAAGCTGTCGAGCGAACCGCCCGGCGTCAGGTTGCCCAGCGAGGGGCGGGCCATGACCTTCGCAGCCGCGAAGCGGGCGAGGAAATCGTCCCGCAGCTCGAACGTGATGTTGGCCGAAGGCAGGGTGTCCTCATAGGACCGCTCGACGGTGACGGACGAGCCGCTGACCTGACCGCGTGAGGTGGTGGTCGTCTCGACATACCGTACACCCAAGTTTCCGCGGACCGGAATGGTGCCGAGTTGCGAGCGGAAGTCGAGCTGGAGGAATCCGCCGAGGTCTTCTTCCTTGACCGAGCGGTCATTGCCTGCCTGCAGCACGCCCGGGATGTCATAGATCCCAAGCAGATCGGCGGTCGCCAGCACGTTAGGCGCGATCCAGCGCGTGTCGTTGCTGCCGGGTGCGCCGAGGCCGCTGCCGAATCCGGACACGTAGGTCGTGATGTCGGAGGTGATCGGCAGGCCGGAGGCGCCGACCGGACAGGTGATGCCCGGCAGGCCGCAGACGAGGGATCCGAACGTGGATTCGCGCCGGTACTCAGTGGTGCGAAACTCGAATTCCTTCAGGCTGCCGCCGCCGATCAGCGTGAATGTGTCGTTGAGATCGTAAGACAGCGAGCCAGCCACGGTCTCGAACTTGTTATCGACAAATTGCGGACGGTCGCGGTATTCGGTCAGCGCGAATTGAGTCGGGTCGGTCACGTCAAGCGAGCCGTAACTGATCGCCGGGGTGTTGCCGTTGCCGCGGAAGTCATAGGAATAACCGGTGACCGGGCCGACGGCATCGAAGAAGATCGTGGTCTGGATCGGGTTATCAAACTCCGACGTGACCTGACCGACAACGAAGTTGCCGCGCAGGCGGTCAGAAAATTCGTGATCGATATTCGCCGTGTACTGAGTGAAAGTCGTCTCGAGCTTGTCATAGCGGTTTTCCGAGCGGATCGGATGGGTCCCGTTCGGCAGCGGCGAGACGTCGAAAACGCCGTAATCCATCGTGTTGTTGTTCGGGTTGACCGAGAAATCGGTCACCGCGAAGCGGTTTTCCTGGCTGCGCATGAAGACTTCCAGGTAGGATTCTTCACGCGAACCTTTGAAGTCGGAGTGCAGCATGTCGAGCGACACAGTCGTCGCGTCGGTCGGGCGGAATTGCAGCGAACCGGTGATCCCGAGGCGTTCCTGCTCGTGCGTCAGGCGGCCGTAGCGCGGGATGCGCGGGTGATAGATGCTCGAATTCGCGTCGATCTGCGAGCAATCCGGACCGGCCGGGCAGGCCGCTCCGTTCACGGAAGCAAAGTTGGCATCCTGCCAGCGGACCGTAGAGAATCCTTCCTCGAGGATCGTGCGATCCGAGTAGGCGACCGAGACCAGGGCGCCGAACCGGCCGGCTTCATCCTTGTACGAAACGAGACCGGCATAGCGAGGGCTCGTGTCTTCGGAGAGATCGTTGTAGCCAAGCTGGACAGAGCCGGCGGCCGTGAGGCCGGCGTCATAGTCGAAGGGTTGCGCGGTGCGCAGGTCGACCGTTGCGCCCAGCGACCCTTCGTCGATCGACGCCGATGACGTCTTCGTCACCTTCAGTTCGTTGAACAGGTCGGAGGCAAAGGTGTTGAAGTCGAAGCCGCGGCCGCGGTTCGAGCCGCCCGAAGCATCCGACGCGCCGCTGGTGGCGAGCGCTTCCATGCCGTTGATCCGGATACGGGTGAAATCGGCGCCAAGGCCGCGCACGGTGATCTGCCGGCCTTCGCCGCCGACGCGGTCGATCGAGACGCCGGGGATACGCTGAAGCGACTCGGCGAGGTTGAGATCGGGGAAGTCGGCGATGTCTTCAGCGCTGATCGCATCGACGATGGCCGACTCGTTGCGCTTGATCGCGATGGCCTGCTGGAGGCTCTCGCGGAAGCCGGTCACGACGACTGTTTCCTGGCGGCTTTCGCCGTCTTCGGCTGCAGGCTGCTCCTGAGCGATCGCGCTGCCGGCAACGAGTCCGACGACCGCCGCGCCCATGAGCAGACGGAAATTGAAGCTGGTGTCCTTGAAACGCATCTTTTTTTCCTCCCGGGATTGAGCGTTTTTTGTTTGGCGGCTCCCTTCAGGGGGGGACCACTCATATTGCTACCGGTATCATAATCAAAAATGCCACCGGTAGAAATTGTTAACTGAAGAGGCTCTCCATATTTCGGCGTATTCCTGTTCAGTGTTGCAGAAAGGTCGCCCTTTTCAGGTCAAGTTGGTTGAAATCGGGGGCGCGGATGCGCGCTCGGCGTGACAGGCGATGGCTGGCAATCCCGCCATCTCGATAAGGGTGGATTGGCCGGGTGCGATCACGTGAACGCCGGTGACGGCGCCGGTTGAAATGTGCATCCCGCGCTTGAGGGGCAGGTTCCTGCGGGCGCAGATTTCGAGCAGCGCGCGCAGCGACTCGAATGGGCCGCCGGGTACGGACATTGCGTCGGCCGCGCCAACCTCCACGCCATTTATAGAGGTACGGAACTTCCAGTCTGACGGAGACGCGTCGCGCCAACCGGGAATCTCGGCGCCGAGAACCAAGCCGTTATTATTGCCGAAATCTGAGATGGTCACGAGCGGGCCATGGTCGTTGATTTCAGCAAACGGGCTGGAGGCGATTTCAACGCCGACCCGCAAGTTAGCCGCTATTTCCTTGGCTTCATCGAGCGTCCAGTCGAGTTTTCCGGCGGGCGCATCCTCGCTGACTTCGACAATGACTTCGCCTTCGACGGCTCCGAAGCCGTTCTGGAACAGGAAGATGGGGCTCGCAGATTCAGCGGCCGTTACGATCTGCCGGCTGAAGATCGGACCGGCCAGGCGGTCGGTGCCGAGTTGTGCGTCCCAGGGCGGGTTGATGCGACCGACTTTCCAGCCGGCAATCTCGTCAGGCCACAGATTGATGGCCTGGGACTGGATGGCGTAAGCCTGTTCCAGCGTCGCCGGAAGGTCGCCGGGATAGGCGGCGATGGAGCGACCTGCCAGACGTGCCTCAACAAACGCCGAGGCCCGCGGATCCACCGCAGAAGCACCCGATCTTGTCAAAGGTCTTGAGTCTTGCATGCCGTTCTACCCCTCGTGGCCGGGGCCATTAACTCCGCCCGCGTGTCCTGTTGTTCTTATGGCCTCGCCGTCGCTGGACAGGCTCGGAAACCGGTGTCATAATGTGGGCAATCGGGTGTATGTCAATCGAATTTTATGTCTCGATGCCCGGAAAAACATTTAGAAGCTTAGATGGGAGGACATTGATGTCCATGCAACTCAACCGGGTCGCTGCGGCCTTCGCTCTTGCCGCACTGGCGCCGCTCGCCAGCTGTGCAACGCCGCTGGGCTCGGGCGAAGCCAGCGCGCCGGAGACGGTCGAGCTGGCGGATGCCTATGTGTCGCCTCCGGTTCAACCGGAATGGTTCTTTCCCGCAATGGATTGGGAATCGATCACGGCCGGCGGACGAGGCGGCGAGATTGTGAAGGTCACGAACCTCGACAATCATGGCCCCGGCAGCTTCCGCGACGCGGTCGAGAAGGAAGGCGCCCGCATCATCGTGTTCGAGGTGGGCGGTGTGATCGATCTCGAGAAAGAAACGCTCGTCATTTCCAATCCCCACATCACGATTGCCGGGCAGACGGCGCCTTCGCCGGGCATCACGCTGATCCGGGGCGGGATCGATGTGAAGGCCAGCGACGCCATCATCCAGCACATCCGTGTCCGGCCGGGCGATAATGGCGAGGCGCGCGGTTCGGGCTTTGCCGAAGATTCGATTTCGACCGCCAGCGCCCACAACCTGATCCTCGATCACTGCTCGCTGACCTGGGCGGTCGATGAAAACATGTCGGCCTCCGGGCCGCGCTTTACCGGCGAAACGCCGGACGACTGGCACAAGGGCACATCGCGCAACATCCTGTACAGTCACAATCTGGTGGCCGAGGGGTTGTCCGATGCGACACACCCCAAATTCGAGCATTCGAAGGGCTCGCTGATCCATGACAATGTCACGGACATCCTCATCTACGCCAATCTGTATGCGCACAATTATGAGCGCAATCCGTTGTTCAAGGGCGGTGTGCACGGCCAGATCGTCAACAATTTGATCTACAATCCCGGCCAACGGGCCGTGCACTACAATCTCCAGGGGCTCGAATGGGGCGCGGTCCCGTTCGAGGTGGGCCGCATGGATCTGATCGCGAACGTGATGCGCGGCGGCCGGTCCACCCGCGAAGGGCTGCCCCTGCTGATGATCGGCGGCGATGGTGACCTTGAAGTCTACGCAAAGGGAAACATCGCGGTGGATTGGAAGGGTGATGCGCTGCCGCAACGCGGACGCTACACGACCGGGCGCGCCCGGATCGTCGATGCAGAATCGCCGATGCCGCTGCCCGATGGCCTTCCGGTCCTCGCAGCCGAGGATGTCGAGCGGTTCGTGCTGGCGAGCGCCGGCGCGCGGCCCTGGGACCGGGACGGGCATGACGTTCGCGTACTGGCAGATGTGGCGGAAGGCCGGGGCGACATCATCGACAGCCAGTCCGAAGTGGGCGGTTATCCCCGGATGACGCCGACCTACCGCGCTTTTGACGAGACGCTTTGGGACCTCGAAACCATGCTGCCGAAGGCGCCCGAGGCGCTGGACAGCAGCCAGAAGGGCCGGGGTACCTGAACGGGGCGGAACTTGCCAAATGCCGGTCTCCGCGCGAGACAGGTATTTGGCAAGTTTTCCCGTTGATCCAAGGGCCTGTTTTTGACCGAAGTACCCGACTCCGAAGAACAAATCGAAATCGCTGATGCCCTTCGCGAGGCCGCCGCTTTCCGGCTGACGGGCCGCGCGACCATCAACGACATCGCGCGCATCGCAAAGGTGTCGAAGAAGACCGTTTCCCGCGTGATCAACGAAAGTCCGTTGGTCAAACCGCGGACCCGGCACCTGGTGAAGACGATCATTGCCGAACTCGGCTTCACGCCGGATCCGCAAGCGCGCGCCCTGGCACTGCGCCGGTCGTTCCTGGTGGGGCTGGTCTATGACAATCCCAGCCCGCAATACGTCGTGAACATGCAGCGCGGCATCCTCGACGGACTTGAGGATACCGATTTCCAGCTGGTGCTGAGGCCGGTGAACCGCGCCGATGCCAATTATTGGGAACGGCTGCGCCAGTTCATCCTGCAGCATAAGCCGTTCGGTCTGATCCTGCCGCCTTCGGTGTCCGAGGACGAGGAGTTGGCGGACATGCTGCGTGAGCATGGCGTGGACTATGTGCGCATCGCGTCGGTGGAACTCGACACACCGGAGCGCATGATTCGCACCCACGACGCCGAAGGCGCGGCGCAGGCCGCGCGCCACCTGTGTTCGCTCGGGCACGTCGACATCGCACACATCCAGGGGCCTGAAACCTTCCGCTCGGCCCATGAGCGCCGGAGCGGTTTTGTGCGGGGCCTGGCCGAGGCCGGCCGTAGCCTGCCATCCGACATGATCGCCGAAGCCGGATACACTTTCGATTCGGGCCTGCAGGCGATGGAACGGCTGATCTACGCCAAGCGGCGTCCGACCGCAGTCTTCGCCGGGAATGACGAGATGGCGACCGGCGCCTATGTCGCGGTTCGCAAGGCCGGGCTGCGCATTCCCGACGATATCTCGATCGTCGGTTTCGACGACACGCCGATTGCGGGGCGTCTTTGGCCGGCCCTGACGACCGTGCGCCTGCCGATCCGCGAGATGGGCGGGGCGGCGGCGCGCCTGCTGCTCGACAAGGCGGCGGGCAAGAAACAGACCGAAATCATCAGCTTTGCGCCGGAAATCGTGGTGCGGGATTCCACCGCGCCGCCGCCGAAAGCGGGTTAAAGCCAACGCGGGCGACAAGGCCGCTTGCAGTGTGTTGCCCCAGTTTATATGACACCGGTTACCAAACTCAGAAACGACGGGAGTGCCAGATGTTCGAGAAAACTTTCCACGCCACGCATCCAGACATGATGGAAGGCGCCTCGAACGACGATCTGCGCGCCCGTTACATCGTCTCGGGCCTGTTCGTCGCGGACACCGTGAAGCTGAATTATTCGCACAATGAGCGCATGGTCATCGGCGGCGCGATGCCGGTGAAGGGAAAAGTCTCCCTTCCGGACCAGACCGAGCCGGCCTCTGCCGCCGGCCAGCCTTTCCTCGAGCGTCGCGAACTTGGGATCATCAATGTCGGCGCCGGTGCGGGCACCGTGACGGTCGATGGAACCGCCTATGAGATGGCGCCCCGCGATGGCCTCTATGTGCCGATGGGCTCAAGGGTCGATTTCGCGTCGGCCGATGCCGCATCGCCGGCAAAGTATTACCTCGTCTCGACGCCGGCCCACGCACGCTACGAGACGGTCAAGCTGTCGGTCGAAAAGGCTGTTCCGCTGGAGCGCGGTTCGCTCGCGGAAAGCAACAAGCGCGTGATCTACCAGTACATCGTGCCGACCACAGCCAAGTCCTGCCAGTTGCTCCTGGGTCTGACGATCCTCGATACCGGCTCGGTCTGGAACACGATGCCGCCGCACCTGCATGATCGCCGTTCCGAAGTGTATTTCTACTTCGGCATGGGCGAGAATGACCGCGTGTTCCACTTCATGGGCGAGCCGGACAAGGCGCGCCATCTCGTCATGAACAATGACGAGGCCGTGATCTCGCCGCCCTGGTCGATCCACATGGGCTCGGGTACCAAGAGCTATGCCTTCATCTGGGCGATGGGCGGGGAAAACCTCGACTATACCGACATGAACGTGCTCGACATCTGCCAGCTGAAATAGGGGCAGGACATGTCATCGGCATTCGATCTAACGGGAAAGGTGGCGCTCGTGACCGGCGCCAATACGGGGCTCGGCCAGGGTCTGGCGGTCGGGCTCGCAGCAGCAGGCGCAGACAACGTTGCGGCCGGGCGCTCCACGCCGTCCGAAACCGAGGCGGCGGTGAAAGCGCTGGGGCGGAAGTTTGCCTTCGTACCGGCGGATTTCTCGAAACCCTCAATGGCCGGCGATGTGGCCGCGAAGGCGGAAACGCCGTTCGGGCCGATCAACATCCTCGTCAACAATGCCGGCACCATCAAACGCAATGACGCCCTGGATTTCACCGAGTCCGACTGGGACGAAGTGATGGATGTGAACCTCAAGTCGGTCTTCTTCCTCAGCCAGGCGGTCGCGCGCAGCATGGTGGCGGGCGGCGATGGCGGCAAGATCATCAACATCGCCTCGATGCTGTCTTTCCAGGGCGGAATCCGCGTGGCGAGCTACACGTCCTCGAAGAGCGGCGTGGCGGGGCTGACCAAGCTGCTGGCGAACGAATGGGCCAAGCATGGCATCAACGTGAACGCCATTGCGCCCGGCTATTTCGCCACCAACAATACCGACGCCCTGCGCGCCGATGAAAAGCGCAACACCGAGATCCTCGGCCGCATACCGGCAGGCCGGTGGGGGCAGCCTTCGGACCTTGCCGGGGCGGCCGTGTTCCTTGCGTCGGGCGCTTCGGATTATGTGCACGGAACAATCCTCGCCGTGGACGGCGGCTGGCTCGCGCGCTAGTCAGGGGCTCGGGAGACCGCCAACATGGGTGCACGCGTCATCTGCTTCGGCGAATTGCTGCTGCGCCTCACCGCGCCGGGCAACCAGCGCCTGCTGCAATCCTGGTCGCTGGATGTCTGCACCGGCGGCGCGGAGGCCAACGTGGCCGTCTCGCTGGCCGGGTTCGGACACCGGGTCCAGTTCGCCAGCGTGGTGTCGGCAAGCCCTCTCGGCTCAGCGGCGCTCGGCGAATTGCAGCGGGCAGGCGTCTCGACAGACAAAGTTCTGCGCGGCCCGCAGCGCATGGGTCTTTACTTCCTTGAACCGGGCGCGGTGCTGCGCCCCTCTGCGATCACCTATGACCGCGCCGGTTCAGCCTTTGCCGAAGCGGCGCCGGACGCGCTTGACTGGTCCGCACTTCTTCCGGGAGCGGATCTTTTCCATATTTCGGGCGTGACGCCCGCCATCGGGCCCACGGCGGCCGAGGCCGCCGTGCGCGCCGTCAAGGCGGCCAACGAAACGGGCGTGCCGGTCTCCTTCGATGGCAACTATCGCGCGCTGCTCTGGGACGCCTGGAAGGGCGACGGGCCCGGAATCCTGAAAGAGATCCTCTCCGGCGCCAGCACAGCCTTCATCAATGAGCGCGACCTGGCCTTGATCCTTGGCCGGTCCTTCGCCTCGCGGGCCGACGCATTCCAGGCGGCCTTCGACACGTTCCCGAGACTGGAGCGGATCGCAGCCACGACCCGTGTTCAGGCCTCCGTCGAGGATCAGGCGCTGGCCGCCGAACTGGTAACGCGGGAAGGGCGCTGGGCCTCCCGCCGCCATGAACTTCCAGGTGTGGTTGACCGGATCGGCGGCGGCGATGCCTTCGCCGCCGGCGCCCTCCACGCCGTCCTTGAGGGCCGCGATCCGCAATACGTAATCGAATTTGCAGTCGCAGCAGGGGCGCTGAAGCACTCGATCCCGGGCGACTTCAACCGGGTCAGCGTCGCCGAGGTCGAGGCCGCGATGGCGGGCGGAAGCCTGGATGTGCGCCGCTGACGGGCAAAGTGTGTAAAGTATTGACACCGGTTACCATACGGTCAGTATGGGCCGCAAAAGAACAAGATGCCGAAGGCCGAGCGGAAAATCCGCCGGGGCAGGGAAACGCTGATGACCAACACCAAAGAGATTGCCTCTGAAGGCCTGAGCCGGCGCAGCGTACTGCTCGCAGGGGCGGCGGCTGGTGTTCTTTCGGCGTGCGGGCGCAAGGGCGGGCGGGCCTTTCTCTCGTCCGACACGCACCCGCCGGATTACCCGACCGTGACGGCCGTGGACGAGATGGCCCGGCTTCTCCGGGAACGGACGGATGGCCGGCTGGACGTCAAGACCTATGCCGGCGGCCAACTGGGGTCCGAGCGCGACACGCTGGAGATCACGATTTTCGGCGGGCTCAACATGAACCGCGTGAACCTCGCGCCGCTGAACGCGATCGAACCCGTCACCACCATTCCGGCGCTGCCCTTCCTCTTCCGCTCCAACGAACACATGCGGCAGGCGCTGGACAGCCCCATCGGCGACGAGATCCTCGCCTCGCTGACAAAGCACGACCTGATCGGGCTCTGCTTCTATGACAGCGGCGACCGGAACTTCTACAATACCAAACGGCCGATCTACACGCCTGCCGACATGAAGGGCATGAAGATCCGTGTACCGAACTCCGACCTGTACGTGTCGATGATCAAGGCGCTGGGCGCGGACGCAACGCCGATGAGCCTCGCGGAAGTCTATCAGGCGCTCGTTCAGGGCGTGATCGACGGCGCGGAAAACAACTGGCCCTCTTACGAAAGCGGGCGGCATTTCGAAGTCGCCCCGTATTACAGCCTCACGCATCATGTGATCGCACCGGAAGTGCTGGTGATGTCGAAACGGCGCTGGGACAAGCTCAGCAAACCGGACCAGGAACTGGTGCGCGAGGCCGCCAAGGATTCGGTGCCTTTCATGCGCCGGCATTGGGATGCTGCCGTCGATGACGCGCGCACGAAGCTGCTCGCCGCTGGCATCAAGGTGAACGAGATCGCAGACCCCGCCGCGTTCGCGGCGGCCATGCGCCCGGTCTGGGACAAGTATGTCGTGACGGACGAACAGAAGCGCCTCCTGGAGGAAATCGAAGCGATGTCAGAGGTCGGATGATGGAAAGCTTGTCCCGCATCACGCACGTGATCGCAGATATCCTCGTGAAGATTTCCGCTTTCGGCCTGGTGCTGATGACGGTCATCGTCGGCTGGCAAGTGTTCGGCCGGTATGTGCTGAACTCAACGCCCTCCTGGTCGGAGCAGGCGGCACTCACCTTGATGATCTGGTATGTCTCGCTCGCTGCCGCCGCTGGCGTGCGTCAGGGCTTTCACATCCGTATCGTCGCGCTGGAAGAAGCCGTGTCCCCGCAGCTGCGCAAGGTCATGCAGGTGGCGTCGAATACGGTCGTTGGCGCCTGCGGCGCGGCGATGCTGATCTGGGGCGGCGAACTGGTGATGCGCACCTGGAGCCACGTGATCCCGTCGCTCGGCATCTCGCGCGGCCTTGCCTATCTCGGCCTGCCGATCGCGGGCGCGCTGATGGCGCTGTTTGCATTCGAGCGGACGCTGGAAGTGCTCGCCTCCCAGAAACTGAAGGATGAGGAAGACCCCAGATGGAACTGATCATCCTGATGGTCACTTTGTTCGTGCTGCTCGCGCTTGGCGTGCCGGTGGCTTATTCGCTGCTGGGCGCTTCGATTGCGACCTTCCTGGCGATGGATATTCCGCTGGTCGTCGTCTTCCAGCGGCTCGCGGCCGGCGTCAGCGTGTTCACGTTGATGGCGATCCCGTTCTTCATCTTCGCAGGCGACCTCATGTACCGGTCCGGAATTGCGCAGAAGCTGGTGGAGGTCGCTGAAGCGATGCTCGGGCGCACGCGCGGCGGCCTCGGCCTCGTCAATGTCGGCGCCTCAACCATGTTCGGCGCCGTGTCCGGTTCGGCCATCGCCAGCGCGTCGGCGATGGGTTCCACGCTGATGCCCCTGATGAAGCAGAAGGGCTATGATGCGGACTATGCGGTCAACGTCACGGTCACGTCCGCCATTGTAGGTCTGCTCATTCCGCCCTCGCACAACATGATCATCTACTCGGCGGCCTCCGGCATCGGCGTGCCGATCGGCGACCTGTTCCTGGCGGGCGTCGTTCCCGGACTGGTGACTGCGGCCATCCTGATGGTCGTGACCTGGCTTGTTGCGGTCAAACGCGGCTATGTGGCGGGATCGTTTCCGGGCTGGCGCGCTTTTGCCAAGGCGCTGCTCGTCGCCATTCCCGGCCTGATGGCTGCGGTGATCATCATGGGCGGCATCCTGTCGGGCATTTTCACGGCCACCGAGTCCTCGGCAATTGCCGTGATCTACACCATCCTTGTCGGCGCTTTCGTCTATCGCTCGCTCGGCTGGAGCAAGTTCGTCGAAGCCGCAATGCAGTCGGTCAAGGTGACCGCGATGGTCTTGCTGATCATCGGTGCGGCCACCGCGTTCGGCTATGCGCTCGCCGTACTGGAAGCGCCCTCGCAACTCGCCGAGTTGATCACCTCAATCACCCGCAATCCGCTGATGGTGCTGCTGATCATCAACGTCATGCTGCTTGTGCTCGGCACGTTCATGGACATGTCACCGCTGATCGTGATCACGACCCCGATCCTCCTGCCGGTGGTGATGGAGGTCGGGGTCGATCCGGTCCATTTCGGCATCATCATGATGCTCAATCTCGGCATCGGCCTCGTCACGCCGCCGGTCGGTTCGGTGCTGTTTGTCGGTTCGGCCGTGGGCGGCCTTCCGGTCGAGAAGGCCGTCAAGACGATCTGGCCGTTCTATATGGCGCTCGTCGTTTCGCTGCTCCTGATCACCTACGTTCCAGCGCTGTCGCTGACCCTGCCGGGCCTGTTCAAATAGCGAGGCCCAGCATGGACCTGCCGCGCCGCGCCTTTCTGGTTTCGATGGCCGCGCTCAGCGCCAGCGCCTGCGTTTCTGGGCCGGCGGCCCT
>JBGSKU010000016.1:0-7133 GCA_041741055.1 Hyphomonas sp. | reverse complement strand
AACCGGCGCGTTGCAGGAGGCCTGCCATGTCGCGCAGGCCGGGCAATGGCGACAGGCGCGGCGCCAGCCCCCCCATCAGCTCGCTTTCCGCTTCCGTCAGCACACTACGCAATTCTGCCAGCGTGCCCGCCCCGAACAGGGCGCCGAGGAACAGGCCATCCGGTTTGAGGATGCGCCGGATCTGGGTCAGCGCGCCCGGCAGGTCATTGACCCAGTGCAGGGTGAGCGGCGCAGCCACCAGATCAAAGCTTGCAGGCGCGAAGGGTAGGGCTTCCTCGTCCGCTTCTGCCGTCTCCAGTCCGCGGGCGGTCGCGGCCACGGCAAAGTCCGGCGCGGTATCTGCAGCGACCATCGCTTCCGCTTTGCCGCTCGCTATCAGGCGTACAGAGAGTTCTCCACCGGCCGCGCCCAGCTCCAATCCGCACATGAAGCGGCGCGGCGTGTCGTCCAGACGGCTTTCAAGATCCGCGATCACGCGCTGGCGCAGGAAGTCATAGTCTGCGAAAGTTTTCGCCACACGGTTGCGGCGCGCAGCGAGGCGCACGCGGTCGAAGATCTGCGGCGGGGCAGGAGGGGTCAGCGGCATGGCAAGGGATATGCCCGGTGGGCAGGCGCGGGCCAAGGCGTTTCTCCGCGGTGCGGCCGATTTCTTCTGGCCGCCGCGTTCGCTGATCAGCGGCGCCCGGGGCATCGGAAGCGGCCCGCTTTCGCCGGAAGACTTCGCGAGGCTGCGCTTCATTTCTGATCCGATGTGTGACCGCTGCGGTGTGCCGCTGGACTATCGCACGGGTGACGAGACCTGGTGCGTCGCTTGCTTGACGCGCCCGCCGCGCTGGGACCGGGCGCGGGCCGCCCTGATCTATGATGACACCTCCAGGCGCCCGGTTCTGGACCTGAAACGGGCCGGCCGGCGCGACGGATTGCCCACGTTGGCCGGCTGGATGCGCCAGGCGGGCGGGGGGCTGATCGACGAGGCGGACGTTCTTGTGCCGGTGCCGCTGCACTACACCCGGCTTGTGATGCGCGGGTTCAACCAGTCGGGCTGGCTGGCGCAAACGATCGGCGCGGCTTCCGGGCGACCGGTTCTGGTTGATGCCCTGAAGCGGACGCGCCGTACGCCGAGCCAGGCCGGACTTGCCGGACGGGCTCGCCGGCGCAACGTTTCGGGGGCCTTCAAGGTCCGTTCCGGCCGCTTGGCCGCGATTTCGGGCAAAAGGGTGCTGCTGGTCGATGACGTCCTGACGACCGGGGCGACGCTTTCAGCGTGCACGCGTGCTCTGAAACGCGCCGGAGCGCGGCAGGTTGACGTGCTTGTGCTGGCCCGCGTTGTCCGGGAAACGGACGTTACCATATAATAAACCAGTGACGGCAGAATGAAGGTGCCGGACGCGAGAGGATTCTAAAATGGCCAAGGTCACCATCTACACACGTCAGTTCTGCCCCTATTGTTCGCGCGCTGTGGCGCTGCTGAAGGACAAGAACGCCGATTTCAGTGAAATCGATGCCGGCATGGATGCGGCCAAGAAGGAAGAAATGATCCAGCGCTCCGGCGGCGGGCGGACCTTCCCGCAGATCTTCGTGGGCGACACGCATATCGGGGGCTGCGACGACATGATGGCGCTTGACCGCGCGGGAAAGCTGGACCCGCTGCTGGCGGGCGCCTGAGGGGGAGGGGCCGGCTCATGATCCGCTACGCTCTGGCCTGCGGCGACTGTGACCACGCGTTCGAGGCCTGGTTCGCCTCTTCCGACGCCTATGACAAACAGGCCAAACGCCGACTGGTGGCCTGCCCGGAATGCGACGGACGCAAGGTCGAAAAACAGATCATGGCTCCCGCAGTCAAAACGACCAAGGGTAAGACACCCGCGCCGGATCCCGAAAAGCTGCTCGCTGAATTCGCGTCCAAGGCACGCGCCCACGTGGCTGAGAATTTCGACTATGTCGGCGCCGATTTCGCGGAGGAAGCGCGCGCGATGTTCTATGGCGAGCAAGACGACCGGCCTATCTGGGGCGAGACCACCTCCGAGGAGCGCGAATCGCTAGCTGAAGAAGGGGTTCCGGCCGTGCCCCTGCCTGCGCCCTTTGCGCCGAAGCCGCCGAAACGCAAATCGCGTCAGCCGATCAACTGAACCCGTGATCCAGAGGGGCGCTTTGCCGCGCTTGATGGCGCGTGCGGTGCCCGCTAGAAGGCGGCATAAGCGAACAAACCGGACCGGAGAGGGCAATCATGGCCAGCCAAGAGTATCACCACGGCGATATGGACATCCGGGACCAGCAGGCGACCTGGAACGGCTTCCTGACGGGCAGCGTCTGGAGCGGTCTGATCATCGTGCTGATGGTGGGCCATGCGGTGCTGTCGATCGCGATCGGCCTCGACTGGACGATTTCGCTCGGCCTGATGGCGATTGTCGGCTTTGCCGCCGGCCTGCTGATGAACCTCGGTGGCCGCTGGATGGCGACGGTTGTCGTGCTGATCGGCCTCGCACTGGTCGTTCAGGCATTCATCTGGCTCTTCGGCGCTGTTCTTTAAGGCGTTTCTGCCCGCAATCGAAGACGTTTGCTTAACCGGGCCCTAAGGCCTTCGGCGGCATACCCCTTGAACTTTATCGAGCAGCCCTAAAGTCTCGATATCAGCCGTTCAAGGAGGTCGCCCATGGGTGCCGCACCGCTCGTCATGTCTGGCGCGACCAAACGCTTCGGCGCGTTCACGGCCGTCAAAGCGCTCTCCTTCGATGTCCCGCAGGGCCAGATCGTAGGCTTTCTGGGCCCCAACGGCGCCGGCAAGTCGACCAGTCTGCGCATGGCGCTGGGCGTGATGCAGCCGGATGAGGGCTCGGTCGCCCTGTTCGGCCGGGCGCCGGACATCGCCAACCTGCGCCATGTCGGCTTCCTCCCTGAGGAGCGCGGCCTCTACAAGAAAATGACCGCGCGCGACACGATCACCTATTTTGCCCGCCTCAAAGGCATGAGCGCGGCGGATGCCAAGGCGCGCGCAAATGAACTGCTGGAGGCGACTGGACTGGGCGCCTTCAAGGCAACGCGCATCTCGAAGCTCTCCAAAGGCATGGCGCAGAAGGTGCAGATCCTGTCCACGCTGGCGCACCGGCCGGACTTCCTGATCCTCGACGAGCCTTTCTCGGGGCTCGACCCCATGAACCAGCAGACGCTGGAAGACCTGATCCGCGCCGAACACAAGCGCGGCGCAACAATCCTGTTCTCGACGCACGTGATGGAACACGCCGAGCGCTTGTGCGACCGGATCGTGATGCTGGCCCGCGGCCGCAAGGTGTTTGATGGTTCGCTTGACGCGGCTTATGCCACGCTGGGGCAGGGCGCGCGCATGGCGGTTGAGCACGGGTTTGACCTGGAAGCGGTGATGCGCCCGAAAGGGTTCGATGCGCACCGCGCCGCTGACAAGGGGCCGGGCGATACCTGGCGGGTCGAGTTTCCAGCAGGCCTTGGCGCGCAGGACGCGTTGCGTGCGGCGCTTGAGGCCGGCGCACCGATTCTGGGCTTCCAGCCCGAAGAAGCCCGCCTGCGCGATGTGTTCGTGTCGCTGGTCGGTGAAGCGGAGGCTGCCGCGCTCGATGCGCCTGCTGTCGTGACGGAAGTGGAGGCCGCCTGATGCGCAACATCTACCTGATCTTCCGGCGCGACTTCCTCGGCTACGTCAAAGCCTGGGGGTTCTGGCTCAGCCTTGCGGCGGTGCCACTGTTCATCGTGATCGGCGCCAGTTTCGGTTATTTCGCGGCTTCATCGTCGCCGGTGCGCTACTATGCTGTGGTTGAGCCGTCGGGCGTCATCTCCGAGGCCATCGATGCGGAGTTTGCGCGCAGCGAAGCCCGCGCCGCAGAAGAAACGGCCGCTCTGGCGGCAGATATGCAGGTCGATGTCTCAAGCGCGCAGGTCGCTGCGGCGACGCCCCGCAAGTTCCTCCAGGTCGCGCCGCCCGCCCGCACGATCGAGGACCTGCGTCCCTATCTGCTGGGCGAAAAGACCGTGGCGGGGCCGGACGGCAACAAACCGTTGTTCGCGGTGTTCCTGCTGACGGAAGACGGAGGCGCGCTCCAGTACTGGAGCACGGACGTCAATGTCACCACGCTGCACTACGCCGCCGAGACGGCGATGCGCGACCTTGGCCGGCGCGATGCCTTGCTGGCGGCAGGGCTCAGCGCCGACTTCCTGAAGAAAGTGGATGAGGCCGCCCTTCCGGTCACCGCATTCCGCCTGCGCAGCGAGGCCGAACCCGAAACCGGCGGCTCTGAAGTCACCATCGCGGACCGCGCGCCGGCGATCGTTGCCGGTGCGCTTGCTTATTTCCTGTGGCTCATGGTGTTCTCGATCATCCAGTACCTGCTGATGGGCACCATCGAGGAACGGTCCAACAAGATTTTCGACACGCTGCTGACCTCGGTGAAACTGCCGGAGCTTCTGGCGGGCAAGCTGCTCGCCGTGTTTGCGGTGACCTCGACGATGATGCTGTCCTGGTCGCTGTTTGCGGGCGCAGGCTCTGTGTTTGCAGCGAGCCAGTCACCGGCGCTGATGGACATGGTGGCCCCCTTCGTCGCGGCGGCGACCAATCCCGGCCTGATCATCCCCGCAATGATCAGCTTCATGCTGGGTTATGTGCTCTATGGCGCCATCTTCATGGCGCTCGGCTCTCTGTGCGACACGATCCAGGAAGCGCAGACCCTGCTGAGCCCGATGATGATCTTGTTGATGCTGCCGATGTTCGCGATCTTCATTGCGTTCCAGGATCCCGGTTCGCCGATCATCGACTATGCGAGCTGGTTCCCGCTGTTCACGCCTTTCCTTTTGATCCTGCGGATTCCGCAGGATCCGCCGCTCTGGGAAATCCTGGCGCAGATGGGCCTGATGGCCATCACCACCGCGTTGATCGTCTGGGGCGCGACCAAGGTCTACCGCGCCGGGGCCGTGCATGGCGCAGGCATTGGCGATCTCGGCGGGATGATCAAGGCGGCGATCGGCCTGAAGCCCAAGGCGGCCTAGAGCCCGGAGAGCCGCTTCAGGCAGGCCGCGGCCTGCGCGGCGGACAATCCGCTGGACAGTTCAAGTTTGCGCACCTGCCGGACGTCCTGGCCTTCCGGCAGCCAGGTGATGAATTTCACCCCGTCGCCATCGGTGACACCTGCGGTGGCCTCTTTTGCCGGGTCGCGGTCGTCAGAGCTTTCCGACCATTTGCGGAGTTCCATCCCATTGCGCAGCCCGGCCTCATAGGCGCGGCTGCCTTCAATGACGCCCTGGATTTTCCAGCTATTGGCGGCCGTGGCCGAGAAGTCGAATCCTCGGACCCACATTTTCCGCCCGGATACGGTGATCGCGCCGCATGGTTCGAAAAAGTCTGCTGGCAGATCGACGGCTCCGCCCTGCATGGCCATCGCTTCGATTTCCGCTGACGGATCCCAGTGCGCAATCTTCATGACTGACTTGAACAGCAGATCGTGGGCGGATGCGTCGGGCTGGCGTTTTGCAGCGGCCTGCATGGCGAGCAGGACATCATCGAGATCGCGCTTGCCTCTGGTCCGCTCGCGGACCTGCCCATCCAGCCAGGACGCGATCAGCAGTCCTTTCTGGTAGGGCAGGCGGCCAATGTCGGGGTTGGACCAAAAGCCATCGGAAATCTCATCGGCGGTGGCGTCCCGGAAGGATGACATGTCGAACGCTTCGGCCGACTTGTTGAAGGCTTCCGCGAAGTCGTCTGCGGACCAGATGCCGGCGCGTGTCAGCAGTCGGAAGGTGGACCATTCGGTGAAGCCCTCCGACAGCCAATACATCCGGGCTTCGTCTTCCTCCGGCATCCGGCCGATCTTGTGCGGAATCCAGCTGTGCATCATCTCGTGGGCAATCAGTGGCGCGACGTCCGCGCGCGGCATGTTGGCGCCTGCAAAGATCGAGAAGGCGTCTCCGAGTCCCGTGCCGCCGAACGAAAGGACCTCCGGATCGTAAGGTTCTGCAATCACGGTAACGAGGAAGGGCTGGTCCTTTGATTTCCAATACCGGCGCTCGGCGGAGGCGATTCGCGTGAACGTGTCCCGCCAGAAAGCGTCGTCTATATCTTCGAACTGCCCGGTGATCGCGAGGCGCGCGCTGCCGGCGGAGATGACGCGGACATCGCCGCCGAACATCACGCTCTGGGCTAGGTCGCCAAACGTGGTGCGCCCTGAGGGGGCGGCATGGTCGAGGTCCGAGATCAGCGTGATGCCGGCCGGCCGTTCGAGGACAACACGTGCGGGCGTTTCGTTGCTGACGGTCTCCGGCCAGGGCAAGGCCGTATAGCCGATCACCAGCAGGTAGTCGGGCGTGAAACGGGGCCTGTAATCATTGCCGCCCTGTTTGACCGGTGGCGCGTCCGGCCCGCCGCCGACTTTCCATTTGAGCGTCAGCTGTGCGCCGGGTTTGTGGCGCAGCACAAGTTCGCCGGGCGTCCCGGTCGCGGCAAGTTCGCTGCCTGGCGCCGTGATGTCCCACAGCCCGCGATAGAGTTCCCGTTCGCCGCCCCAGTCATCGGGCATCCGGAGCACGGTCTCGCCGTCCAGGTCGCCCGGAAAGCTCAATGACAAGTCGAAACCGGTGATGACGCCCTCGGTCACGACCGGCGCGATCTGCCAATTGACGGGCTCAGGCCGCGATGCACCGCCGAACAGAAGCGGCAGGACCGCAAAAGACATGAGGGTTTTCAAACGCATGGAAGGCTCCTGATCGGCGGTCGTTCCAAAGGAATGGCGGTCCGGATCGCAAGTGAAACTCTTGTCAAATTCGGATTCCCTGCGCGGCAAAAAGAAAACCCCGCCAGCCGGAGCTGACGGGGAGTTTCATTGGATCCACAGATTGCCCGTGTCCTACACGATGCCTTCGCGCTGGGCGCGCTTGCGGGCCAGCTTGCGGGCGCGGCGCACGGCTTCGGCGCGCTGACGGGCTTTCTTCTCGGACGGCTTTTCGAACGCCTGACGCGCCTTCATTTCCCGGAACAAGCCTTCGCGCTGCATCTTCTTCTTAAGCGCGCGCAGGGCTTGCTCGACGTTGTTATCGCGGACGACGATCTGTACTATGGGACTTCTCCATCAGCTTTGGTTCGGACGCGCGCGCCCGCATAAGGGGATAAACGGACCTGA
>JBGSKU010000015.1:0-3658 GCA_041741055.1 Hyphomonas sp. | reverse complement strand
CTCGGCGCCGATCAGCGCCGCGATCTGGCCGCCGGTGCGTTCCGCCAGGTCGATCCAGCCGGCGCTGTTCCAGCTGCGCACCAGATCGCTCTGCCAGTCCTTCATCGCGGCGTTCAGGCGTGCGCCTGACGTTGCAGGGGGCGGGCCCAGCGAATGGCCCACGAGATAGGCAATGCCGTCCGGCAGGCTGAACAGGTCGCGCTGCTCGGCCAGCGGATCGGCGCGGTCGCACTCTACCGCTTCCGCGCGTGAGGTCGGGATCTGGCTCATGCGGACGGTTGCCTCTTCAGGTGAAGGTGCGACAGTAGCCCTCAAGGTCATCGCGGCAAGGGAGAGTGGTGTGTGGAAGTTTCAGGTTGCGGCGGTGTCGTTCTTTGCGCTGGCGGCATGTGCACCGTCTGTCGAGATGCCGACTTCGGTGCTTCCGGCCGAGGCGGCAACTGAAGTGCCCGCCACGCCCGCCAAGCTCATGACGTGGGATGATCTCACCAGCCGGCCGCCGGTGACGCCCTCGCAGCAGATCCGCTGGGGCGAAGGTCCCACCGACATTATCGACCTCTGGCTGCCCGAGGGCGGCGGTCCGTTTCCGGTCGTCGTCATGGTGCACGGCGGTTGCTGGCAAAAATCGATTGCCGACATGACATTGATGAACTGGATGGCCGACGGCCTGCGTAACAAGGGCTGGGCGGTCTGGAACATCGAGTACAGGGGCGTCGATGAAGCGGGGGGCGGTTATCCGGGAACCTTCCTCGATGTCGGCGCAGCCGTAGATGTGTTGGCGCAGCGCGCCGGCGAGTACAATCTGGACCTCTCCCGCGTCACCGGCCTTGGCCACTCTGCGGGCGGACACCTGATCCTCTGGGCGGCTGCGCGCAGCCGCCTGCCGGACGACAGCCCGCTCCGCGTCACCGATCCGCTGGTGTTCCAGGGCGTGGTCGTGTCCGGCGGCCTTGCGGATCTTGAAGCCTCGCGGCCCGTCACCCAGCCGGGCTGTCTCGACGCGATCTATGACGCGCTCGTGGGCCAGCCGCGCGCGGAACGGCCCGATCCGCTCGAGGACACGTCACCTGCGCGCCTGTTTCCCCTCGGCTTTCCCTTTGTCAGCGTGAACGGCGCCGAAGACCGCATTGCGCCGCCGATGCTGGGCGAAGCTCTCACGGTTCGTGCGGAAGCCGAAGGCGACCAGACCGCGCTGATTGTGGTGCCCGATACGGGTCATGTCGAACTCGTTACGCCCGGCACCAAGGCCTTTGAGGTTCAGGCCGAAGCCCTCGCAAGTTTTGTATCCGGGATGGACGATTGAATCCGGGGCGGAATTGAGGCCTTGCCTCGGCGTCTGGCACTGCTAAGGGATCAAAACCCAAAGCGGGGAAGACGATATGAACAAGGCTGCACGCGGCAAAATTCGCGACGCGCTCCTTCATGAACTGGCCGGGCGGCGCGTTCTGGTCATGGGCATTCTCAACGTTACTCCCGACAGCTTTTCGGATGGCGGCAAGTTCGACCGGCTCGAGCCCGCACTCGAACACGCCGGCGACATGCGCGATGCCGGCGCCGACATCCTCGACATCGGCGGGGAATCGACGCGACCCGACGCCATCGAAGTCGACGCCCGCGAAGAATGGCAACGCGTCGAGCCGGTGCTGGCAGCACTCGGCCAGGAAAGCGGCCTGCCGCTCTCGATCGACACCTACAAGGCGCGCGTGGCCCACAACGCGGCGGAACTCGGCGCCGTGATGATCAACGACGTCTGGGGCATGACGCGGGATCCCGACATGCCCAAAGCCGTCGCCGAAACCGGCTCGCTCGTGGTCGCAACCTACAACCGCGGCGCAGCCGACCCCTCGTTGGACCTGCGCACCGACATGGCCGCCTTCGTCACCGAAACCTACGCGCGCGCCACGCAATACAGGATCCCCCACGAACACTTGATCTTCGACCCCGGCGTCGGCTTCTCGAAGACCTACGAACAGAACCTGCAATCCCTCGCAAACCTCGACATCCTCGTGGACACCGGCCGCCCCGTCCTCGTGGGTGTTTCGCGGAAATCGTTTATTGGACGGATGACCGGGCGTCCGGTGGAGGAGCGTTTGTCGGGGACTTTGGCGGTGGGGTTGAAGGCGGTGCAGATGGGGGCAAAGGTGTTGCGAGTGCATGATGTTGCGCAACATCGCGATGCCGTGGATCTGTATTGCGAAATGACCAACTACCGATGAGCGACCGCGTCTTCGTTTCGAACCTGTGCCTGCACGGCTTCCACGGCGTGCACAATGCCGAGAAGAATCTCGGGCAGAAATTCTTCATCGACATGGATTGCGAACTGGCGGGGCCGGCCACGACCACGGACCTGATGCGCGATACGGTCGATTATGGCGCGCTGTGCGACCTGGCGGCGAAACTGTCGGAAGAAACGGTGTTCAACCTGATCGAAACCTTCGCCGAGCGCATCGCGCAGGCGGTGCTCGACACCCAGCCGCTGGTGAAGCGCGTGACAATCACCGTGCGCAAACCCTCCGCGCCGATCCGGCACTTCGTCGATCATGTCGGCGTGGCCGTCACCCGCAGCCGGAATGACTGAAGCCTGCCTCGGTCTCGGCGCCAATCTGGGCGACCGGGAGGCGAGCCTGTGCAACGCTCTTGCGGCGCTGAATGCAACGCCCGGCATCCGTATCCTCGCGGTTTCCCGCGTGTTCCGCACCGCGCCCTGGGGCGGCGTTACGCAACCGGATTTCCTCAATCTCTGTGTGCGGATCGAGACACAGCTTGCGCCGCTGGACCTGCTGGCGGCGTGCAAGGCGGCCGAGCAACAGATCGGCCGGCAGCCGCGCGAGCGCTGGGGGCCGCGGGAGATGGATGTCGACATCCTGATGATGCACGGCGCCGAGATGACGACGCCTGAGCTGACCCTGCCGCATGCGCGCCTGACCGAGCGCCGGTTCGTGCTGGAACCTTTGGCCGACATCGCCCCGGACTGGGTGGTGGGTGGGCAGACGATTTCGGCGCACGCGGCGGCCTTGCGCAACACCGATCCGGTGCAAGAATGTGTTGCACAAGAGGTTGCGTTCGAAGGCCTGAAACAGGCGCTGGGCCCGTCCACAAACCGTCCATAAACTGTCTACAAACCGTCCGCAGAGCCGTCCACAAACTGTCCACAAGCCGGGTCTGACTTATGGACGGTTTTCGCCGTTCAGGCGAGTGAGCTATTCATCCACTTGGCGCCCGCGCGGAGCGCGTTGGCCATGTCCGGCAAGGTGTCTTCCACCGCCGCCGAGG
Organism: Hyphomonas sp.; assembly: GCA_041741055.1. Classification (GTDB taxonomy): domain Bacteria; phylum Pseudomonadota; class Alphaproteobacteria; order Caulobacterales; family Hyphomonadaceae; genus Hyphomonas. The sequence goes on along the minus strand of JBGSKU010000015.1, from coordinate 385 downwards.
GAACGACGACCTGATCCGGGCTCGTCACGCCGCTGCCACCCTGCGGGAAGAGGCGGATGCCCTTGCTGCGGAGATAGTCAAACTTCGCGCGCGTGCGGCCCTTATCGAGCGAGCGGTCGGAGCCCTCGAAGGTGTGGCCCTGATCAAGCAGGATCAACGCCAGCGGCAACATGCCGGAGCCGCCGATGCCGCAGAAGAAATAGCGATTCTTTTCGGTCATGATGGGAGTTTTGTACTTGAAGATTTGGACTTGGACTTCCCCCGGTTTGATGGACAATTTTTTCTTCATCGAACAGGATGCTTCTCATGCCGAGAACAAGGAACCCGTACCCGACGGAATTTCGGGAACACATCATTGCGCTGGCCCGGTCTGGGCGCAGCGTCG
>JBGSKU010000014.1:0-4300 GCA_041741055.1 Hyphomonas sp. | reverse complement strand
CTTCCGGCGCGATCACGCCAGCAGCATCTCGGCGCCTGGCCTGACAACGCCGCGCCGGTCTCCAGACTGAAACACCGCGCTGACCGGTCAGGTCAGCGCGGTGCTGTCGGTTTCACTGCGCCGCGCGGCGCCGGGTTCATTCAGCCGGTACGGCCGTTTCCAGTCCCTGCGGCTCGCCCACAATGATGAAGGAATAGCGCGACGGGTCGAGATAGGCCTTCGCCACGCGGTTCACGTCTTCGAGCGTGACAGCGTCCACCAGCTTGTTGCGGCGGTCGAAATAATCGACGCCGAGATTCTCCTGGCGTACGCTCATCATCTGGCCGGCAATCTTGGCGTTCGAGTCGAAGCCGAGCGGATAGGAGCCGGTGAGATAGGCTTTCGCGTCCGACAGTTCCTGCTCGGTGACGCCGCCCTCGATCAGCAGGTTCATCTCATCCTTGACGCCTGCGATGAATTCGCCGGCGCTTTCATTCTTGGTCTGTCCGCCGCCCGACCAGGTGAGGAAGGACGGGTTCGGATCAAGGCTGGTCGACACGCCGTAGGTGAGGCCCTTCTCGACACGGAGCGTTTTCATCAGCCGGCTTTCGAAGCCGCCGCCGCCAAACGTGTAGTTCAGCACATAGGCGGGGAAGAAATCCGGATTGTTGCGGTCGATGCCCGGGCCCATGAAGCGCACGAGGCTTTGCGGTTGGGGCAGATCGACAACGACCTCAACCACGGGCGCGCCAGCAAGATCGACCGGCGCAACATCCGCCAAGGTGCTCGTCTCCGGAAGACCGGCGGCCACCTCGTCGATCATCGGGGCCAGTTCTGCCGGTGTAATTGCGCCGACGGCGGTGACGATGAGGCGATCTTTCGTCATCAGCGCGCGCATCTGCTGGCGGGCGAGTTCAGGCGTCAGCGCCTCGAGGCTCTCGGCCGAAGTCTCGCGCGCGAACGGATGATCCGGATACAGAGCTTGCGAGGTGGCGCGCCAGGCAAGGTAGCCGGCATTCGCTTCGCGCGTCTGCAGGCCGACTTCCTCTTCCCGGATGAAGCGCTCATACGGGCCTTCATCGAAGCGCGGCGCGGCGAACGCAGTCGCGACGAGCGCCATCGCGTCGCCGGCATTGGCGGTGAGCGAGGACACCGAACAGCTGGTCCATTCCGATTCGACCGAACAGCCGAAGCTCATGTTCAGGTCTTCCATGGCCGTCTGGAAGGCCAACGAATCGAGATCGCCGGCGCCTTCATTCATGCTGTAGGTGACCGACTCGCTGAGGCCTTCAAGGCCGTCCGGATCGGACGCCGTGCCGCCTTTCCAGGCCATCTGCACAGCAAGGATCGGGATCGACGGTTCGGAGACGAGCCAGACCGACACGCCGCCCGGCGTGACAAATTGCTGGATCGTGGCGAACTCGCCCTTGTGGACAGCGACGGCCATAGCAGGTTCGGCGGGCGCCAGCGTTTCCGGTACGACCGCCTCGGATTTGTGGAAGTTGTCGTGCACCCAACCGTGCACGGACGAGCAACCCGCCAGCGCGGAAAGGGCAACGGCTGCGATAAGGAATCTGGACTTGCGCATCAGAGGTCTCCTTCGCCGGGCAGGAGCTGGGCTTCGATATAGTGTTTTTCGGGGGCGAACACCGCCCGCACGGCGGCCAATGCGGCCTCCGGCGTGACGGCGCGCACCTGATCCGGATATGTGAGGATGTCGTCAACCGATCCGCCGATGGCCAGCCAGCCACCAAACATGTTGGCCATACCGGACTGGCTGTCGCGGCCATAGATGGCGTCTGCAGCCAGCTTGTTGCGCGCGCGGACGACCTCAACCTCGGTGAAGCCTTCGGCCAGCACCTTCTCGATCTCTGCCATCACGGCCGTTTCGAGCGTGTCGAGATCGGTGCCGGGCGCCGGGCTGGCGCTGATCACGGCCGGGCCTTCATCGTGCAACGTCGTCCAGGCATAGGTGTTGGCGGAAATGGCGATCTGCTGCTGTTCGACCAGCGACTGATAGAGCCGGCTGGTCATGCCGCCGCCCAGGATTTCGAGGCCGACATCCAGCGCGAGCGCATCTTGCTGCTGGCGGCGCTGCGAATAGCCGAGATAGTAACGGCTCCAGACCGGCTGGCGCACCTTGGGATCGGAATGCACGATCAGCTGCGTCTCGGTGAGCGGGGCAACCGGCTGCCACTTGCGTTCCGACTTCGCGGTGCCGGTCGGCGGGATCGCGCCGTAATTCGCCTCGGCCAGCGTACGCACCTCATCCGGTGTCACGTCGCCGGCGACCACGAGGATCGCGTTCTCCGGGCTGTAATACTGATTGTAGAATGCGAGGCCGTCCTGCGGCGAGAGCGCGGCGACTTCATCCATCTTGCCGATCACGGTGATCTCGTACGGATGGCCCTTCCAGAAGGCGCCGAGCACCTTTTCCTGAAGGATCACGTTCGGGTTGTTGTCGATGCGCTGGCGGCGCTCTTCCTTGACCACGTCACGCTCGGAAATGAACGGGCCCTTCGGATCGTCATCGATCAGGAGGTTCACCATCCGCTCGGCCTCGAGTTCCATCATCTTGCCGAGCTGGGGCTTTGCCACGCGCTCGTAATAGGCCGTGTAGTCCCAGCTGGTGAAGGCGTTGAGCTGGCCGCCGGATCGCTGGACGATCGAGGTGAATTCTTCCGGGCCGATATTCTTGGTCTGCTTGAACATCACGTGCTCGAACAGGTGCGCGATGCCGGACTTGCCGGGCGCTTCATCAACCGCGCCGACCTTGTACCAGACCATGTGGGTGACGACCGGCGCGCGGTGATCGGGGATCACCACGACCTCCATGCCGTTGCTCAGCGTGAAGGTGGAGGGTGCCCAGGCGGCTTCCTCCGCTACGGCGTTGGAAGCAAACAGGGCAAACAGCCCTGCGGCGAGGGTCCGTTTCATGGGCGTCCTCCTGGGTTGGTCTTGCGGTCTTGCGGGGCTCAGGTGCCCGGCAGGCGGATGCGTGGGCCACCGCTGGTGCGCTCGATGGTCACCGGCTGGTCACCCGTCGCATTGTCGGTGGCGGCCGAAGTCGCATCTTCCGGCTTGTCCTTGCGCCAGAACAGGATGCGGTCGCCGATGCTGGCCGATTTGCGGATCGTTTTCGATTCCTCGTAATCGACCTGGGCGCGCACCGCCGGGTTGGCCGCATTGGCGCCGGCGGCGGCCACGAGGGCCTTCTCCGAAGCGCTGGCATTCTTGCCGAACTCGGCGCCAAACGCGGTCGTCACGGTGGTTTCAGCGGCAGCCACTTCGGCCGGCGTGGTCGATCCGGCGCCCGGCGGACGCAGGCTGTATTCCGGCGGCACGCTGAGCGGCGCCTTGGTGACCACGCGGAACTCATTCGGCGTCGAGCCGTTATTGTTGCCCGAGGACGTGCAGGCCGAAGTGGCGACAAGCGCGGCGCCGGCGGCGAGGATCAGGTAGGATTTCTTCATGAGCTGGAGCGGGTCCGTTTCTGGTGGGCAGATTGCCAATGTTACAGGTTGTTAGCCTGTTTTGGCCGCGAAAGTAAGAACTGGTCGACAAAGAGAAGCACTGCGCCGACGCTGATGGCCGCGTCGGCAATGTTGAAGATCCACGGGAAGAACAGCCCGTTGGCATCGATGAAATCGACCACCGCACCGAAGCGCACCCGGTCGATCAGGTTGCCGAAGGCCCCGCCGATGACCAGTGCCAGCGCCAGTTTCAGCCAGCGCCCTTCCGCGCGGACCAGCCAGACGAGGAATCCGAGCGCAATCGCCAGCATCACGCCTGCCAGTATCCAGCGGCCGATTCCCTCGGACTGGAACAGGCCGTAGCTCATCCCCCGGTTCCAGGTCATCGTCATGTCCAGCGGGCCAGGCACAACGATCCGGCCGCAATATTCCATACCGTGGAGGCAATTCAGGGCGTTCAGGCGGGGTTCGCCCAGCACGCTCCACTTGGACAGCTGATCGGCCAGCACCACGAGGGGTACCAGAAAGAAGGGCCAGGCCGATTGGGTCGCCAGTTTCATGTGGCTGAGATTGCAGACCGAGGCGGGGGGATCAAGCGTTTGTGTGCACTTCTCCCCTCTCCCTTGGGAGAGGGCGGGGGTGAGGGGGCGCTATTCCGCCGCCCCGTCCCAGGCTTTCACCGCCAGTGCGTCGCGCGGCGTGATGTCCGGGAAGCCGGGCATGGCCGTTGCAGGGTCGAAATACTTCCAGCTACGGCGGCATTTCACCCCCGCGGCCTTCTGCGGCACGACCCAGATGCCGGGCGTGTCATCAAGCGCGAAAGCCCCGGCCGGCGCCGAGCCGCCCTC
>JBGSKU010000013.1:0-29932 GCA_041741055.1 Hyphomonas sp. | reverse complement strand
GCGGCATTTACCGTCGCTGGTTCCGGCTTCGGCTGCCGTTGTCGAGATCCGCGCCGATGCTTCGCTGGCGGCGGATCTGCAGGCGATGATCGAGCGCCACCCGGGCCTGGCGAACCGCTGCACGCTCGTACCGGCGACTGCGCCGGGGCAGGGGCGGGTCGACGTTTCCTGGCAGACCGGCGGTCTGTCCTTCGATTTCGACGGCCTGCTGAACGCGAGTCTCTCGCATCTGAAATCCACCCAAACCGTAACCAAGGAGTAGAGGAATGGCCCTTCCCGACAAAGCACCGGCCGACACCGCCGTTGACGACCGCAGGGATGCATCCGGCCGGAATGCGTTCCGCCGTTCCATCTACAGTGTGCCTGTCACCGTGACGGTCTCAATCGGACAGAAGCGCCTCAGCGTGTCCGAAATTCTCGAGCTGCAGCCGGAATCGATTGTGCCGCTATCTTCGCGGATTGACGATCCGGTCGAGCTGTCGATCGACAACCGCCTGATTGCGCGCGGTGAACTGGTCGAAACCGGCGATGGACAGATTGCCGTGAAGATCATCGAGATCATCGAGCGGACGACTGACGAGAATGCCTAACACGGGCACACTCCTGCGGCTTGTCCTGCTGCTTGCAGCGACGGTGCTCTTCGCCGGCGCGGCGCAGGCGCAGCAAGCCGTGCCCGGACAGATTCCTGCGCTGGAAGGCCTGATCAACCCTGGCGGCGACGGACAGCTCAGCAGCTCGGTGATCCAGCTGCTGCTGCTGGTTTCCGTGCTGAGCCTGGTGCCCGGCATCGCCATGATGGTGACCTGCCTGCCGTTCATGGTGATCGTGTTCTCGTTCATGCGTCAGGCCATCGGCGTGCAACAGGCGCCGCCGAACATGATGATCATGGCGCTGGCCATGTTCCTGACCTTTTTTGTCATGGAGCCCGTCTTCATGTCGGCTTGGGAAGCGGGCATCCAGCCTTACATGAACGGCTCGCTCAGCGAGCAGCAAGCCTGGACATTGACCACGGACCCGTTCCGAGAATTCATGATGAAGCGCACCGATCCGGAAGCGCTGATGACGCTCGCTGACGCCGTCAATCGTCCGGTCACTGAAGGTCAGGCACCGTCCTTCTCACTGCTCTCGACATCTTTCATGTTGAGCGAAATCAAACACGCATTCCAGATCGGCTTCGTCATCTTCCTGCCGTTCATGGTGATCGACCTCGTCGTCGCGTCGGTTCTGATGGCCGTCGGTATGATGATGGTTCCACCGACGGTCGTGTCGTTGCCGTTCAAGCTCGGATTCTTCGTGCTGGCGGACGGTTGGCTGAAGATTACTGAAGCCGTACTCAGAGGTTATACGTCATGAATACGCCCGCAAAGCGCGAACGTCCGGAAACGGCAAGAACCGCTGCGGCCACGGCCGCGGGGAAGGGCGCCCGCAAGACGGGTATTACGGCATCGCAGCGCGCGGCCGTGATCATTGCCCTGCTGGGTGAAGCGGCGGCAAAGCCGATCGTCGAGAAACTCGACGATGCCGCGCTCGCCAGGGTGGTGACGGCGCTTGAGAACATTTCGATGCTGGCGCGCGAAGAGTTGGTCGAGATCGTGATCGATTTTCTCACGCAGCTCCGTCAGACAGCGGGCGCGATGCGCGGCGGGCCTACAAGGGCGCGGGAAGTGATGTCGGGCCTTGTGGATGCGAACCGGCTGAACCAGCTGTACGGGATAGCGCCGCCGCCGACAAATTCCACGAACCAGGAGTCCGGCGACGTGTGGACGCGCCTGCGTCAACGCGAGCCGCGCCAGATTGCCGAATATGTCGGCCGATTGTCGCCCAACATCATCGCGATGATCCTGCGCAAGCTGGACCCGGGCATGGCATCGAACATCCTTTGCCTGCTGCCGGACGACAAGGTGAGCCCGACACTGGGCCAGATGGTGGAATCGCCCAAGGTTGACCCGGGAATTGATTCCGTCATTGAGCGGATGATCGAGATCGAGTTCCTGAACAACAAGGAAGAGGTCGCAGACTCGGCTGACGAATATCTCGAAACGATCGGCGAGGTGCTGAGCCTCATTCCGGACAGCAAGCGCGACAATCTCGTGAGCTTCCTGCGCAGCCAGCACGAATCGAAGCTTCCGATCATCCAGAAGGGCCTGTTCACGATCGAAGCCCTGCCGGACATCCTGCCGCGCAATGCGGTGCCGGTTGTGTTCAAGGAAATCGATCAAGCGACGCTGATCAAGCTACTGGCCAGCTTGCGGGAGAGCTATTCGGCGGTGTCGGATTACCTTCTGGGCAACATCTCGTCGCGCATGGCTGAATCGATGCGGGACGATATCAAGAATGTGCCGCCGGTATCACGCGAAGTCGCGGACGAGTTGCAGCGCGAATTCCTGACATCCCTGATGGACCTCAAGCGCCGAGGTCTGATCACGATGGTCAAGGCGCCCGAAAAGGCCGAGTAAGACGGCTCGAATCAGCGGATGATCAGGTCGGCGTGGATAGCGCCGGCTGTTTTCATGGCACGGATGATGTCGGCCATTTCCTGGGGCGAAACGCCGAGCGCGTTCAGACCATCAATCAGTTGAGACAGCGTCACGTTCGGCTGCAGCATCGCTATGTTGCGGCTGCCGGTTTCGGTGATCTGGATATCGGAGCGAGGCAGGACGATGGTCTCGCCTTCGGCGAAGGGGTTCGGTTGAGAGGCGACCGGGTATTCGGTCACGCGGATCGAGATATCGCCCTGCGCGATGGCCACGCGGGAAATCGTGACGTCCTGGCCGAGTACAATCGTTCCGGATTTCTCGTCTATGACGATGCGGGCGGGAGAGGCGACCGTGACGGGCAGGTTCTCGATACTGGCCAGAAGACGCGAAGGGGAGTCCGACATGCCGCGAAGATCCAGTTGCACCGTGCCCGGATCCAGCATCGAGGCGATCGGGAACTTGAATGCGGCGTTGATCGTATCTTCGATGCGCGCGGCGGTGGTGAAGTCCGGGTTACGCAGGGCGAGAACAATGCTGTCGCGCTGATTGAACTCGTAATTGACCTCGCGCTCGATGCGCGCGCCGTTAGGAACCGAACCGCCGGTGGGCGTGCCCCGCGTCTGGCGCGCTGCCTGAGCCTTCACGTCAATTCCGCTGACGATGATGCTGCCTTGCGCGACGGCATAGACTTCGTTGTCAGCACCCTTGAGCGGCGTCAGGATCAGCGTGCCCCCTTCGAGGCTGCTGGCATCGCCGATGGAAGAGACCGAAACATCGATGCTGGAACCATTGCGCGCGAAGGCGGGCAGCGACGCGGTGACCAGAACGGCCGCCACATTCTTCGGCTTGATTTCTTCGCCCTGCACGTTGACGCCCAGGCGTTCCAGCATGTGGGTCAGAGAATCTTCCGTAAACGGCGAATTTCGGACCGAATCGCCGGTACCGTTGAGGCCGACCACGATGCCGTATCCGACGAGGTCGTTCTGGCGGACGCCTTCGACATTCACGATGTCGCGGATGCGCGCTTCCGAATGCGCGGGCGGCGCCCAGAACAGGGATGACAGGCCTAGGGCGGCTACAAGCCAGACGGACCATTTCATCGCGTTACCTCAGATAGTTCAGCAGGGAGAGGGAGGAGAGCCGTGACGTAAGCAGGTACGCCGACTCCAAAGTTGTTTGAAGCTCCTGCAGCTCGGAAGCTGCTTCGTATTGATCGCGGGCCGAAAGATTGTTGAATGCTGCCGTGAAGATCGTTTCTTCGATATCCAGCGATGTCTTTTCAGTTTCGATCTGTTCCTGGATGACGCCCCGATCTGCGCGCAGGTTGGTCAACGCGGTGAGGCCGGTCGTGACCTGCTCGGCGGCTGTCAAGGTGATGTCGGGATTCTGCTTGAAGAGAGCAGGGCTGTCGGCGGGATCGGACAGGGCCATTACGGCGAGGCCGGAGATCAGTTCGACTATGGCAGGATCGTTCGCCGTGACCGCGTCAGGATCCGATGCACTGAGGGCGCTGCGCAGGGAGGAGGTCTGCCAACCGCCGCTGGGCGCGTTGAAATAGGTATCGAGCGCCGCTGCAAAGTCGGCAGGATCAGAAGCGACATCCGCCAGGCCGCGCAGATCGGCGAGCAGATCCTCCGGATCGCCCAAGGGCTGCGTATCGGTGGTGTCGCCGGCAAAAAGATAGCGCTCGCCAAAGCGCACATTGAGCGCATTGTAGACATTTCCGAGCGCAGCTTTGGCGTCGCGTGCGGTAAGGCCCTGCGCCATCTCGTCTTCGTTCGCGAGCGCTTCGCGCATGCTGGTGTCGAGGCCAAGCACGCGGTCGTTGATCAGGGTCAAGCTGCGCTGGGTGACTTCCAGGCGGCCTTCGCGCAAGCTCAACAGTTCGCGCTGGAAGGAAATGTCGTCCACGGCCTTCTGGCTGAGCATGGCGGTGCCAATTCGGCCGGACAGTTGCGCTGTCAGATCCGAATACCGGCCGGTCGTTGATTCTTCGGCGCTCCGCGTGATGCTTTCGCGAAGGCTGGCAACGGTCTGGCTGAAGGCGGCCGAGATGATGTTGCTTTGGGGGGGCGTTATGCGCACGATCTCAGAGCTCCATCAGGGTTTTGATCATCTGGCTGGCGACTTCAATCACCCGGGCATTTGCGGCATAGGCTTGCTCAACGAGCATGAGTTCCTGAAGTTCGGTGTCAACGTCGACACCGGTTTCGGACTGTTCGGCTTCGACAAGAATGCCGTATTGCGTCTCGGCCGAAGACAGGACGGACTCGTGATACACGCGCGACTGGCCGGCGAGTGAAGAGAGCTGCGCGGCCATGCCTGTGGCGGAGTAGCCGCCCTGGAAGCCATCTGCGCTCACGGTCTGTATAGCCGTGAAGGCGTCATACATGCCTTGCAGGATCGATTGGTTCCCGGTCGCCCCGCTGGTCGTGGCGCCAAGTCCGTCACGCAGACGCCAGACGGCGCCGCCCTGATCGGGATCGACCGCCGCATTGATGGTGATCCGGCTCGCAAGGCCCGCGCCGCCGGCCGGATCGGAATCGACGAACAAGCCTGGATCGCCCGCTGTCTTGGTCGGGTCAATCGAATCGTCCGAAAGGCGGCTGATCAGTTGGCCGGCAATTGTGTCGAGCTGGTCGCTGAGGGCGGGCAGGTCCTGGTCCCGGAGCGTGAAGAGCGCGCCGAACAGACCGCCGGACACGGCACCGAAGGATGATGCGCCCGGGGTGATGTCCACGCCATCGACCGTCATGCCGGAAAGGCTGCCGTTACCAATCGTCTGGTTGGGTCCGAAGGCCGATGACGGTGTGAACTGGATCTCGCGCGCCTTGCCTGCGACGAGGAAGACGCCTTCCGTAGTCAGAACATCAATCGACCCATAGTCGCGGTCAACGGTCTGGATCGGCACGTATTCAGCAATTGTGTCGAGAACCCGCTGGCGCTCGTCCATCAGAGCCGCGGCTTCGCTGCTGGTCCGGTCAGTGCCTGCAAGGCGCGTATTGAGGTCCTCGATTTGTTTGAGAGCGTCGTTCACAATATCGACGCCGTCGGCGATCTCACGATCAGCCTCGGCGCGTTGGGTCGAAACCATCTCGGATAGGCTGTTTAGCTCGTCTGTGATGTTCTTGGCAGACTGCAGCAGCGCAGTCGCGGAACTGGTCGACTCCGGCGTCGAGACGGCCCGGGACAGAGCCGTTTCAAAGTCAGAGAAAGTCTTGAACAGACCATCTCCATCGGATGTGTCACCGATCTGGGTCGAAATTGACTTCCAGGTCGAGGCCATGACGCTGGATTGTGCCACATCGCTGGTCAGTTCGCGGCGCTGAGCCTTGATTGCAGTGTCATAAGCCCGGCTGACTCCGCTTGACGTCACGCCGGTGCTCTTGCCGGCAAGCACCGTTTCGCTCAGCGTGATCGAACGGCGCACATAGCCGGGCGTCGACGCATTGGCGACGTTGGTCGCCACGATCTCGGCCCTCTGGCTGCTAACCTGAAGGCCGGATCGGGCGGAGTAGATGGCGCTGGAGAGACTCACTCAGAAGTCCGCCTTACCGTTCAAGGGCTCTATCGCTTCAGGTTCGTTGTTTCCTGAAGCATCTCATCGACCGTCTGGACGATTTTCGCATTCGACGAATACGCCCGCTGGGTTTCGATGAGGTCGGTCAGCTCGGACGCGATGTCGGTCGTCGATTCCATCAGTGAGTAGCCCGAGATGCCTCCGACCGGACCGCTGTTGGCGTCCCAGAGGTAAAGGTTGCCGCTGGATGCGGAGACTGAATAGGCCTGCGAGTCGAGGGCGGTCAGGCCGTTCATGTTGGGAACGTCGCCGACCGGGATCTGATAAAGCGTGCGGCGGAAGCCACTGTCGTAGATCGCTTGCAGGTAGCCCTGTTCGTCAATCTCGATCGACTGGAGGTCCCCGATGGGCGCACCGTCTTTCGTTACCGAAGTCGGCGCAAACGCAGCGGCGAGCTGGGTGATGCCAGCGCTGTCGCTCGGCCGGCCGATGAACACGCTGACAGGCCCATGGGGCAGGGTGATCGAGACTTCACCGGTGGCGGCGTCGTAAGTTGCGCCATTTGATGCCGTGACGGCCGAGATCCGACCACCCGAGGCGGCCGAGTCCGTGAATTCAATGTCGAGGTCACCGATCGACGTGGACAGACCGCCCGCACTGTCGATGATTTCTACCGTCCACTGGTTGCTGGCGCCGGAGGCCGGAACGGTGGGCGTGAACTGGAAAGTCAGGGTCTGGGCGCGGCCGAGATTGTCGAAATATTCGACGGGAAGCGTATAGGCCTCGCCATCGCCGGTCGATCGCGTGGCATCGGCCGGGAGGTTGATGCCGAGATCGATGCGTGAGGTCGGGGTTGCCGTGAACTGCGACGTCGAGACGTTTACGGGCTCGAGGTTGATGCCGCTGTTGCGGCTGACATTGCCAATGTCGCCAGCCGAATCGGCGGGCCAGCCAAGCAGGAAGAGGCCGCTTTGTGTCCGCAGATTGCCGTTCTGGTCCGCGTAGAAGGAGCCTGTGGGCGTGAGCATCAAGTTGCGGGTGGACGAAAGCGAGTCCACACCCGACTGATCCGTTACCGGAAAGAGTCCGCGGCCCGAAACCGAGATATCTGTGGCGCTACCGGTCGAGATGAGCGATCCCGTCGCTGAAATATCCTTGAACGTATCAACGCGAACACCACCCGCAGCGTAAGCCGAAGAGCGCTGTTGCAAGACCATGCTGGAGAAATCGACCAGGCTACGCTTGTAACCATAGGTACCGGAGTTTGCGATGTTGTCGGAAATGGTGGCGAGGCGTGTGCCGTTTACACTCAGCCCCATCACCCCGGCATTCAGGGACGATGAAATGCTCATATCTGGGTGCTCCTGCGTCAGATAGTGACGCAATTTGGAGCGAACTTGTAAACAAGCTGATAACCAGCGTTCACTCTAATCCACTTTCGTGGACCGGAGGCTGGTAATCTTTTAATCTTCCGGATGCCCGATCAGTTGGTCATGATGGTGATCGATATGCGCCGGTTCTGCGCGGCGGCGGGATCATTCTTGAGCAGAGGATCGGTGTCAGCCTTGCCGGATACTTCGCGGATTCGATTGCGGTCGATGCCGCTGCGCAGCAGGAGCCGGCGCGCGGCGTTGGCGCGATCAGCCGACAGGTTCCAGTTGTCATAGATCGCGTCATTGCGGTAACGGCGATTGTCCGTGTGCCCTACGATCTTGATATCATTCTCGAATGTGTCGAACGAGTCGGCGACGACTTCCAGAAGCTCGATCAGGAGGTCCGATGGCTCGCTGCGGCCGACAGGGAAGAGGGGGGTGCTTTCCGAATCGACCAATTCAAGGACTATCCCTTCGGGCGACATCTTGATGAGCAGATGCTCGGAAAGCTTCTGGCTATCGTCCTCGAGCGATTCCTTGAGAGATTGCAGGTTTTCGGCGATAGCCTGCTTTTCGGCCTCGGAGGCGCCGCTACTGTCTTCCTTGGACTCCTCGAACGAGGCATTGACGGCCGGGGATTCGACCGTTCGCTCGTGCGACGCGCCGGTGCCGGACCGCGCGAGCGTCTCTTCGGTAAAAATCGAGGATCCGTTCAGGGCGTCGGAGCCGCCGCCCGAAATGCGGCTCATCGGAATCGTCGGGTTGAAATAGTCGGCGAGGCCTTTGCGCTGTTCTTCGGTCGTTGCGTTGAGCAACCACATCAGAAGGAAGAATGCCATCATTGCCGTCACGAAGTCCGCGTACGCGACTTTCCAGGCACCGCCATGGTGCCCCTCGGCCTTGTAGACCTTCTTTCGTCGTATGATGATCGGCTGCAGAGCAGCTGATGGCTCGGTCTTCATCGGGCACCTGATTGGTTCAGGTCATCCAACTATCAGTTCATGCTCAATTTACTGCGTAGGAAACAGGCGAGGTTGGCGGCTGTCCGATAACGATTCTTCAACCAATTCGGCTTCATTAACGAGAAGGTTAACGCAAACCCCATAAAGGTTCACAATGTCCTCTGTGCTGCGCAAGAAGATCGAGGCCGGGGCAGGGATCCCTCCCGCGATCTTGCAGTTCCATGAGTTCTGGGACCCTCTGCAGGCAAAGGTTGCTGCCTGGATTTTCGATACGCTGGGCATCGAGACGAAAGCGGTTCCGGAAACGCGGCGCGTGGTGCCCGGTAATATCGCCAGTGCCCAGTTCGAAAGCCTTTCATCTTTTGTTTTCAATGGAAAGTTTTCTCCGGGCCTATGCGCCGTCGCGATCGACGAGGCGGGTGCCGCGATGAACGCCGTGCACCGATTGCAGCAGCCTTCGGACAATCTCGACGGCGTCTCCGACCTGTTCCGGAAACTGCTTCTGGAGACGCCGGCAATCAATCTCTGGCGGCTCATCGCGGCGGGATTCAGCGATCATACGCTGACCGGAACCCAGGCGCCGCTGGCAGAATTCAGCGCGGCCGCCGGAGGGTTCGAACCGGATCAGCGCTACCTGATGGTCTGCTTTGCCGCGCCTGATGGTGGCCGGGTTGCACGGATCTGGGTGGTTTTTCATTTCGAGTACGTCCAGCGCAACGCAACCGAGTTCGAAAAGAAGGCCGCGCTTCGCCGGCAAGTCTCTGCGGCGCCCGGACACGGGCGCGATGCGCTCCGAGAAAGTGTGAAGTCGTCGATGATAACGCTCGATGGCGTACTTGATCGATTGACGCTGTCGATCGGCGAATGTTCGCGCTTCGAGGTCGGTCAGCTGATCGCCCTGCCGGATGTAGATACCACGCGCGTTTCGCTGCAGGCGGAAACCGTGAATGGCAGTGTCGACATCGGCCAATGTGAAATGGGTATCTGGAAACGTCAGCGTGCCCTGAAACTCAAAACCCCAATTCTCGAGCCCTTTACCCGGGAACTGGCCAAACTTTAACGACGACATCCGGGCAATGGGCCCGGAGGACGGAGATGCTTAGTGAACGCGATTCTTGGATTGGTTATCACCGTCGTGATGGTGTTCGGCGGCTATCTGCTGGCTGGCGGAAAGCTCGACATCATCCTGCATTCATTGCCCTTTGAAGGGATGATGATTGGCGGCGCAGCGCTGGGTGCATTTGTAGCATCGAATGATCTGACTACGATCAAACACACGGCTGGCGACATTGTGACTGCGTTCACTGGCCCGAAGTGGAAGAAGAAAGACTACGCCGATCTTCTCTGCCTGATGCACGAATTGCTGAACGTATTGAAGCAGAACCCTGTCGATATCGAAGCGCACATCGAGGCGCCGCAGGAATCGTCCATCTTCACGAAATACCCGCGGATTCTCAAGGATCACGATGCGATCGAGATGATCTGCGATACGATCCGTTCAATGATCATGAACTTCGACAACGTTCACCAGGTCGAAATCCTGCTCGAAAAGCATCTGGAAAGCCTCGCAGAGGACAAGCTGCACGGTTCGCACGCCCTGCAGAGCATGGCCGATGCGCTGCCGGCGCTTGGCATCGTCGCGGCCGTGCTCGGTGTGATCAAGACAATGGCTTCGATCGACAAGCCGCCAGAGGTCCTGGGCGGAATGATTGGTGGCGCGCTTGTCGGAACCTTCCTCGGTGTGTTCCTCGCCTACGGCGTGGTCGGTCCATTCGCTGCACGCGTGCGGCACACGCGGATGGAAGAGCACATCTTCTATTCCATGATCGGTGAAGTGCTGGTGTCGAACCTGCACAAGAACCCCGTCAACATCTGCGTTGAGGTCGCGCGCCGGCATGCGCCTTCGCGGGTGCGTCCTTCGTTTGATGAGATCGAACAGGCCATCAAGGAGCTCAAGCAGGCGGCATGAAGCGCGTTGGCTGGATCCTTCTCGGCGGATTGTTCCTGGCTCAGCCGGGGCAGGCGCTCAAGGACACTCCGGCGAGCCCGGAGCCTGACGCACGTCGTGAAGAGTTCTCCAATGAGTTGGGTGCATTCGTGCGCCAGGCGGTGAAGGAGGGCCTGCTCGAAGCGCATGGATCGGCCAAGCCGGCGGAGGGGCCGAAGCGCATCGTTCCGGAAGTCGAAATGACGCCCGTTCAAGCGGAGCCGGTGGCACCGGCTGCGGCTGAGCCGATTGATTGTTCCGCGCCATACCCGCTCGATTTTTCCGGGTTCGGCGAGCTGAAGACGTATCGGGACATCTACGCCTACCGGGAAGACACCGTGCCGGAAGGCCAGGCCCAGGAAGCTCATGCCGGGGCGACGCTGGCCAAAGCCTATATTGCCCTCGACCTCGCCTCCGAAGCGGCCATGACAGTGAAGACCGGCCGCGATCAGCAGGCCGTCGCGCTTCAGAATCTCGCGGTGCTGCTCGAACGGCAGGCGCCTGTTCCGGCAGCTTATTTCAGCGAACTCGCGACGTGCTATCCGCAGGCGGACATCTGGCGCGCCATTTCCTTGATCACTGAGCAGGATGAGGCCGGCGCCCAACTGATCGAAACGCAGATGGAAGCGTTCGGCGAACTTCCGCTGCAGCTTCGCGACCGGGCCGCGATGATCACCGTTTCAGCGCTTGATGCAATGGGACAACGCGAAATCGCTCAAGCGCTGTTGGCGAGCTTCAGCGAAGAAGAGATCGCGAACTCCTCCCAGCTTCAATTCAGCAAGGCTGTTGTCGAACTCGGCGCGGGCAGTTCGGATGCCGAGCACCGGATCGAAGCTTTCCTCATCCAGTCCCGGTTCCAGGAAGATGCGCTTGCATCGCTTGTCCGGCACAAGCGCCCGGTCAATTCTAATGTGCGTGAAATTCTTGTCGACGATCTCGTCACCAAGATCGAATTGGCTCAGAAGGATGCTGATGTACGCGCCGATCTGCGCTTTGTGCTTGATGAGCTCAGCAGAAGTTCGATGTACCTGCCGATGATGCGGCTGGCCGAGCTGCCCAGCATGCAGTCTGATGCCGCGCGCCAAGAGCTGACTCAGCATCTTCTGGCGAGTCTGAAGCGGGATCTCGCGAGTGACGAATCGCTGCGCAATCTTGCCGCGATCGAAGCCCTGATAAAGGATCCCGGCCTGCTGGACGCGGTGCCGGATCGCGCTGCGCTTTACGAGAGCGCCACGGTTCTGGCGGTTCGTCTCGGCTTCGGTTCGCTTGGCGATGCGTTGGCGGAAAAAGCCAAGGGCGGGGAGGGGATTGCGGAGCAGCGCGCCGTTCTTGCGTATCGGCAGAAGAGCGTTGAAGAGGTCTATGATCTCGCCGCACACTATCCAGCCAACGAGAAGATCAACCGCCTGGCGGCACTTGTGGCGATCGACAGAGGTGACCGGGCGCGGTTGTCGGCGCTCGAGAGCCGTCTGCATCTCGAACCTGAAACAATCCTTGCCCTGATCGAACAGGACGCAACGACCGGTCGCTGGATCGTGCCGGACCGAGTCTACCAGGCCGCACTCAAGCTCGAAGGCGACGACCAGCGATGGCGCGTCGACCGCGTGATGCGCCTCAAGCACCTGCCGGCCCAACCGGTTCCGGGTATGCGGCTCGCGATGTCGACCATTCCGGACAAGCTCGACCGCTCCCGCGCATCGCTCGCTCAACTGTCTGCGGAGGCCCCCTGATGTCCAACGCAATTTATACATCGCTCGCCCGTCAGCAGGGATTGATGCAGGAAATGCAGGTGGTCGCGAACAATCTCGCGAACTCCAGCACCACTGGCTACAAGACCGACCGCGCCGTGTTTGCCGAGTTTCTCGTCTCGGCAGGCGACTCGCAAGACTCGGTTTCGATGGGCGGCCTTGCGGGGCACACGTTCAAGATGGCGCCCGGCGAGATGAAGTTCACCGGTGGTGAGTTTGATCTTGCGGTCCAGGGCGAAGGCTTTTTCGTGTTGCAGACGCCGCAGGGTTCGCGCCTGACGCGCGCCGGTCATTTCCAGCTGTCTTCAGAAGGCGCGCTGATTGACGGGCTCGGAAACGGTGTTCTCGGGGCAGGGGGCAATCCGATCACGATTCCGCCTGACGCAGCCCAGGTCTCCATCGGAAGCGACGGGTCCATTTCCGCCAACGGACAATTGATTGACCGCGTCGGCGTCGTGAAGCCGCAAGGCGAACTCCTGCGCGACTCGAATACGTTCTTTGAGGCACCTGAAGGGTTCGCGCAGTTCGAGGAGGCGACCGTTGTTCAGGGCGCGCTCGAACAGTCGAACGTTTCGCCGGTTCTCGAAGTTGCGCGGATGATCGAAGTCCAGCGTGCCTATGAGGCCGGACAGGCCATGATGGAACGCGAAGACGACCGGATCAGCCAACTCATCACATCCCTGCGCGAACGCTGAACGCGCATCACTGACTTGAGGAAAAGCCCATGAAATCTCTTCAGATTGCCGCTTCGGGGATGGCCGCTCAGCAGACGCGGGTGGACGTGATCTCGAACAACATCGCCAACATGAGCACGACGGCCTATCGCCCGCGCGTAGCCGAGTTTTCGGATCTCATGTACCAGCAATATCTCACACCGGGCACGATCACGTCGCAGGTCGGCACGGTTGTTCCTGCGGGTATCCAGATCGGTACCGGTGTGCGCCCGTCTACCGTTTCAATGCAGATCACCCAAGGCGCGCTGAGCCAGACCGACGGTGAACTCGACATTGCCATCGACGGCTCCGGTTTCCTTGAAGTGACCTTGCCGTCGGGCGAAGCCGCTTACACGCGCGACGGCAAGCTCAACCGAAGCCCCACCGGCGAGGTGGTAACCATGGACGGTTTCCCGCTGGCTGACGGAATTGTCATTCCGGATGATGCGCAGCGGATTTCGATCAGCCGCGACGGCGAAGTCGTGGCTTACTTCTCTGACAACGCTGTTGGCCAGCCCATCGGAACGATTTCGCTGGTGCGGTTCGTGAACGAGAAGGGGCTCGAAGCACTCGGCGACAACATGTTCCGCGAGACCGAAGCGTCCGGCCCCGCCAACCGTCTTGTTCCTGGGACTGAAGGTGTCGGTCTGCTGCGTCAGGGCTTCATCGAGGAATCCGGCGTGGATGTGGTTCAGGAAATATCCGATCTGATTGAAGCCCAACGCGGATACGAGCTCAATTCCAAAGTCATCACGGCCTCCGACGAGATGCTGGCGGCTACAACGAGAATGAGGTAGCGCGATGGTTTCGCTGATCGCCCTGGGTCTTGGCATGCTGGCCGCCGTCACGGACGCGTCCTCATTGGTGGCTGCAGATGTCATTCGTGCGGGCGACAGCGTCACTGTTGCCAATGCGGAGCTGAAGGAAGGCGATGGCCCCGAGGTCTACGATCTGTTCGCAGGCAGGGAAGTGCGCCGCACGGTCTATGCAGGCCAGACGATCACACTTGAGAATACGCAGCCGGCGCGACTGGTGACGCGGAATCAGATCGTCACGATCAAGTACATCAAGGGTCCGCTCGAGATTTCCACAACCGGCCGGGCAATGGGTGATGGCGCCCTGAATGAAAGCGTGAGTGTTCTAAACCTTCAATCCCGTCAGATGGTTCAGGGCGTCGTTCAAGCTGACGGATGGGTTCTTGCACAATGAAACGTCTCTCTTCCTTATCCTTCGCCGCAATCGCTGTAACCGCCTGTGCCAGCGCGCCGCATGAAAAGGTTGAACTCGCCCCGGCGAAGTTCGACACGTATCAGGGGCCATGGGCGACGCAGTCGGTCGCGCCGAGTGGTCCGCAGAACGCATCGCTCTGGTCGACGTCGTCCGACTCCCTGCTCAGTATGCGGCGCGCGAAGGATGTCGGAGACCTTCTGACTGTGCTTGTCGAGATGGATGACAAGGCCAGCCTCCAGAGTTCGCTCTCTCGCAGTCGCGACTCGAACGAGAACATGAATGTCGATTCTTTCCTGGGGCTTCCGGAATGGGCCAATGGCGTCCTGCCGGGCGGGGCGTCCCTGTCTCCGGCCTACGACTACAATCGCGCATCGGACCTGAACGGAAGCGGCGCCGTGAACCGGGCCGAGAAGATCACCTTCACACTTGCTGCACGGGTAGTGGGGGTCGAGCCCAACGGCAACCTCATCATTCGTGGCTATCAGCAGACTCAGGTCAGCAATGAAGTCCGCTATCTGACGGTTTCAGGAGTGATACGTGCGCAGGATGTTACGCGCACGAACACTGTTTCATATGAAAAGATTGCAGATGCCCAGCTCGCCTATGTGAGCAGTGGTGAAGCAACTTCCAATACCGAGATGAAAGCGATTCCCAAACTGCTTGATCGCTACAATCCTTTCTAGGACCGTCCCATGAAAAACATCATCACGGCTATTGTGGCCATCGTCTGCATTGTCGCTGGCGGGGTAGGGGGAAGTTTCCTGCGGTCAATGTCGTCAGGCAGCTCCGCGCCAAAGGCACACGCGGAAAAGCCCGCCGAGAGCGGCCATGGTGAAAGCAAGGAAGAGGCGCACGGCGCGAAGGAAGACACTGACACGAAGAAGAAGGACGACCACGCGAAGAAGCCTGAGAAGAAAGATGCGCATGGCGGAGATTCTCATGGCGGCGGCGGGGCGAGTTCCGACGTGATCTATTACAAGTTCACGCGCGAATTCGTTGTGCCGATCATCCGCAACGGCAAAGTCAGCAGTCTGGTTATCCTCAACCTGAACCTGGAAGCGGACGCCGCGATCTCGCAGAAACTGTTCGAGATGGAGCCCAAGCTGCGGGACAATATCATGACCACGCTGATCACGCTCAGCAATGATGGTACGACGTTCGAGTCCATGACCAGCGTCGAGAATTACGAGACGATCCGCAGCATGGTTCTACAGAACTTGAAATCGGTCATCGCAAGCGGCATCAACAATGTGCTGATTGTCGATTTGGCGAAGCAGGACCTTTGAGCGGACTCGCGCCGTTCGCACGGCGCGCCATCCGATCGTCAGATCTTCGTGATGCTGGCCAGTTCGCTTACGAGTCCTGCTGCGGTGTTGACGTAAAGAACACCATTCTCGCTGGCGATTGACGTCACCTTTGTGCGGATCTGAGGCGAGATCGTACCGAGGTGTGTTCCGTCTGCGTCATAGGTATCGATGTTGAAGGTGTAGACGTCATCCTTTGTCGCCGTTCCGCCTGATGCCAGCGCGCCGTTCCAGGTGTGGATGTCTTCCTCAGGATCAAGCGTCTCGACCCAAACGGTCTGGCCGCTCGAGTCGAGAATGCTGAGCACGCTGCGTTCGGTGCCGCCGGGCGCGTCGATGCTGAAGGTGACATCCTCGCCTGTGTACGGCGCCTTTGCAGCCTCGATCGACACGGATTGTCCGAGCCACTGACTCGCAAGGAGTCCGGTCATGTCGTTCAACATGGTGGCTATCGACTGCAGGTTGGTGTTCGAATTTACCTGCTGCTCCAGCGCCGAAAAGGTTGCCAGCTGTTCGACAAACTGGGTCGAATCCAGCGGTGACAAGGGGTCCTGATTGCGCACCTGCGCCGTCAACAGCTTGATGAAACTGTTGAACTCCTCTCCAAAAGCCTGCGACGAGGAGGACGATGTGGCGGTGGACTGCGTTTGCGTCTGGGTCGTGCTGGTAACGGTTGTCATCAAGCGTACTCCTAGAGTTTCATGTCCAGACGGCCGCCGGGCAGGGTGCGCGGGGACGGTAGGGAATTGGCGGCGATGAGCGTTCCGGTCGTTGTCTCAGCTTCCAGACCGCCAAACAGGGGCTGGTGCTTCGAACCGTAGAGCAGCGGCGTATTCTGGGCGTTCTGATGCTGTTGCTGGAACGACATGTTCTGGCTCGTGATCCCGTGGCGCTCCAGGGCCTGGGTCAGCTCGAAGTGCATGAGACGCAGCTGACGCACGGCTTCGGCGGACTCGCCTGTGACCGTGACGTGCTGGAGGCCGTTTGAATCAAACTTGAAATCGATGGAGACGCGGCCGAGTTCGGGCGGGTCGAGTTGAACGACGATACGATCGGTCTGACCATCATCTGCCGCGCTCGACACGATATCGACGACTTCGGCAGGGGAAGCGACCAGAATGGCGTGCGTTGGCGTCAAGGCAGCGGGAATGGGCGTCGCGGGCGCAGTGGTCTGTGCGACCGCTTGACCGGAGACCGCCATGGGGGCGGCCGGCGCCGCCTGCGAAGACAGATCGGTTGCGCCGTTTGGATCTTGTGTGGCTGCCATGACGGACGGCGACGCGAGAATTGCATCCGCATTTGCCGCATCGGCGGTTGGTACAGGCGTCGGTGCAGTGGTGGAGGTGTCGGCCGATTGCGCGTCGCCAAGCTTGGAAAGATCCTGCGAAGCGGCCACCTTGCCGGATATCACCGCGCCTCGCGGGTCGATGCGGACGGCATCTTCCTTCACGTAATCCTTCTGGCCACCGACGC
This sequence comes from Hyphomonas sp., assembly GCA_041741055.1. Classification (GTDB taxonomy): domain Bacteria; phylum Pseudomonadota; class Alphaproteobacteria; order Caulobacterales; family Hyphomonadaceae; genus Hyphomonas. The sequence goes on along the minus strand of JBGSKU010000013.1, from coordinate 13,145 downwards.
TCGCCGCGACCACTATTCCAACCGTCTCGACGACCGTTTCCGGCGCCCCGTCCTTCAGCGAATTCGCTGGCACCGACGCGTTTGCATCGGGCACCGAGTCTTGCGACATGACCGGCTCGGCATCTGTAGCAAGGGCTGGCGTGCCCGTCGGCGGAACCGCGACCAGCGGCGGCGGTGCGGTCTGGACGGCCTCCTCGTGCGAAAGCGCACGCTCCCGGTCTGTCTCGAGCTCGATTGCGCCGGTCTCGGGGGGCGTTGCTTCTGGTTCGTCCACTCTGACGAATGCTTCGCTTGTATCCAGAGACTCTGCCAACGGCGCTTCACCGGATGTCGGAGGTGCTTCTGCTTCTGTCTCGACCGCAAGGAGGTGGGTCATTCCGGAAGAATGTTCAGATTTGGGTGGCGCAGCCGGATCGGAATCGGACCGGGCAATCGGGACGAGCTTCAGGGTTGCCGAGAACTCTTCTCCCTGACCCTCGAGGGGCCGGCGCGTGTTGGCGGCGCCCTTTGCGGAGGATTCCTGAGGCTTCAGGACGGAATCAAGTGTGAGCGCCATGCGGAGTCCGTCCTGGAATCATTAATCTTACTAAAAGCCTGCGCCGTAAAATATGCGTTAACCGAACAGGCCGTTTTAGTAACTTCGTAGGCGGATCAATCCCGGGATCAAAGCGATGACACTTTCAGTTTTGCCCAATTCAGACGCGACCGGTATCCGGTCCAGCGCGCCCGAGATTACGAAATCCTCCAAGGAAGAGGCAGAACGCGATATCAAGCAGCGCTTCGAGCAGATGCTCTGGTCAGAAATGCTGAGTCACGCTGGCCTTGAAAAAGCTCTCACTCTTGGGGGAGGGGAGGCCGCCTCGTCCTTTTCCCGGTATGTCGTCGAAGCCATAGCGAAGGATCTCGCCGAGACCCACCCCATGGGTCTCGCCGAACACGTAAGACTGCCATCGTCTGAGCCGACGGATTCGTCGCAACAGATCCAGGAGACACCCACGTGACCGACCAGCAGGTATTTTCAACGCTGACAGATATTCTGGAACTCGAGCAGGAGCTGCTGACGTCCGGCCGCGCCGCTGAAGTGGCTGGTCTGATAGAAGACAAGATGAAAGCGCTTCAAGATTTCGAGGCGCTACTTCGATCCGGAGGGCTGGCAGGTGCTTCCCTGGACACGCGGCGTGCTGTCGAGCGCATCATTCAGATGGCTGAGGAAAATGCCTCGCATATGGAAGCAATCCGCAACGGTATCCGGCGAGCGATCGCGCGGCTGGAAAGCCTGAGCTCCGACACGCAAGTGGGTTCATATGGCCGCGGCGGCGCGCAGCTCTCTTTCACAAATGCGACCGGCACTTTCAACAGAACGGCGTGATCAGGATTAACCGTACATTTAGGCTTAAGGCTTATTCCGGTCGATTGTAACCAAGAGTGGTTCGGGGAATTTCCCCACTGTCAGGACGACACATACCGCAATATTTCGCCGCGCCTACGCGACGGCACCAAAGGCCAAAAGGAATTATCGTATGTCCAGTATCCTGACCAATACCAGCTCGACCGTCGCACTCGAAACGCTGCGCAATATCAACCGCAGTCTCGAAAGCGTCCAGTCCGAGATCTCGACCGGCAAGAAAGTCAACAACGCAAAAGACAACGCCGCTGTCTGGGCGATCTCGACCGTGATGTCGACCGACGTTTCCAGCTTCGAGCAGATCACCGACTCTCTGAACAAGGGCTCGTCGGTTGTGGGCGTCGCCCGCGTTGCTGCAGAGCAGGTCACGACCCTTCTCCAGTCGATGAAAGAACTGATCGTTTCGGCGCAGGAAGACCTGAACGCTGACGACCGTTCGCGCATCCAGACTGACATTGACGCCCTGCGCACGCAGATCAGCAACATCGTCAGCGCTGCCCAATTCAACGGCCAAAACCTTCTGCAGGGTACCGATTCGGTGAGCTTCCTTGCTTCGCTCGACCGTTCGTCGGATGGCTCGGTCACCGCGACCAAAATCACCGTCGACCGTCAGGATCTTTCGGCAACCGCTGCCGTCGATGCGGCTGCTAAAGCTTCGACCGATGCCGGCTATGTTTCGACCGCAGACTCGCTGACGACCACGGACGTCGACAAGGCAAACACCGATGGTGGCTATATCTCGACGGCTCAGAGCGGCAACATTGCCGACGGTAACAACGCTGATGTGACCCTGAAGGCCGGCGCGATCACTGCGGGCGACACGTTCACGATCAACGTCAACAGCACGGACTACACCTACACTGCCACTTCCGGTGACACGATCAACGATGTGGCTGACGGCCTGAAGACGCTGATTGACGCTGCCGGCATTGCAAACCTGACCGTCGCCGTCACGCCGGGCGCTGATCCGCTCGCCAACGACGCGACGATCAACCTCGCCGCTGCAGGCGGCGCTGTCACCTTCGACGAAACCGGCCTGGCGTCGACCTACAGCCAGTCGTCCATCGCAGACGGTGACACGCTCGACGCAACCATCGCAGGCGGCACGATCACCGAAGGTGATACGTTCACTGTCAACGTGGGCGGCTCTGACTACACCTATACGGCTGTGGATGGCGACGACAACAACGCGGTCGCAACAGGTCTCAAAGCCCTCATTGACGCTGGCGGCGTGACGAACCTGACGGTCACCGTTACGGATGCTGCTGATCCGACCACCGACGCTGCGACGCTGTCGTTCGAAGCAAGCGGCGGCACGGTTGACTTCAGCATCGCCGGCCTCGGCTCGGAGAACGCTGCTGTGGCCGCCGGCGGTCTGGGTGCTCTCTCGACGCTGAGCGTTGAAACCGCAGAAGACGCGACGACCGCTCTGACCACGATTGAAACGCTTATGGACACCGCTATCTCGGCGGCATCCGCTTTCGGCTCGAGCCAGAAGCAGATCGAATACCAGGGCGATTTCGTGATGTCGCTGATCGACTCCATGAACGCAGGTATCGGTTCAATGGTTGATGCCGACATGGAAGCCGCTTCTGCCAAACTTCAGGCTCTGCAGGTCCAGCAGCAGCTCGGCGTTCAGGCGCTCTCTATCGCGAACCAGTCGCCGCAGGTCCTGCTGACGCTGTTCCGCTAATCTGACTCGCTGGCCCGGGGACGCAGTGTTCCCGGGCCAGTTCTTAACTAAGTACACCAGGAGGGTGTTTTGCAGGCATTGGCGTATAAAGCGTATGGTGAAGTCACGCAGCGCACGGCCGGCGACAAGGAAATTGAATACGCACTATTTCGTCAGATCACGGAAGCGCTTGAACGCGTTCTGGATCCTGACACGCGCAACGCGGCCGAATGGGCCGATGCGATTTCCAGAAACCAGCAACTCTGGACCATTATCACTGCAGACCTTCTTCAGCCGGGCAATGGTTTGCCTGATGACCTGAAACGCAGCCTTCTTACCCTTTCCGAGTTTGTTCGCCAGGCGTGCTTCAAAGCCCTCGCCGGCGACGAAACGATTCCTGATCTCATTGAGGTCAATCAAACGGTCATGGCCGGCCTTGTGCGCCATGTTGATCCTGTCACGGAAGAGGAAGGAATCTGATGTCCGGGCTTGTACTCAAAATTGCTCCTGGCGAGCGCTTCATCGTGAATGGTGCCTTGCTCGAAAACGGCGACAAGCCGGCGCGCATCCGTATCTCCGAGGCTAACGTCCGTGTGCTGCGTTGTCGGGATGCATTGCGCCCGGAAGAGGTCGATACACCGGTCAAGCGCATCTACTATGCGATCCAACTGCTCATTACCGGTGATCTGGATGTTGCCGAAACGACGCCGGCGATCGATGCCGAATGCTGTGCGCTGCTTGACATCTTCCGCCCGATCGATCCCGACCTGATCCCAACCCTGCGCTCCATGGTAAGCCGGGGAAACCATTATTCGGCGCTCTGCCATTTGCGGCAGATTCTGGCAATAGAGGCGCAACTTCTGGCGCGGCGGAATCAGCCGGGCGACATAGATATCGCAGCCAAAGTGGCGTGATCCATGTTTCAACCCGTTATCCCCATGACTGGCAATACGGGATGGAAGTTCCTTCAGTCGACGTATGACCGGCAGCTGAAGAGCTATTCGGACTCGCCGCAGATCAAGTCCGACAGGGCGTATCTCGAGGAGAAATTCTCCAAGCCTGTCGAACTCAATGATTTCTTGAAAGACAACCGCCTGCTTCGCGTGGCGATGACGTCGTTCGACCTCGGCGGAGAAGAATGGAAACGGGGATTCATCAGCAAGGTGCTGAACGAAGCCGCAGATCCTGAAAGCACATTTCTTACGCGCCTCAATAATGCTCAATACTCCGCGTTCGCCAAGGCGTTCACACCGGTGGATGGGAAAATATCGATCGATCCGGACGCGCTTCAAGCCATCGGGGACGCATTCGAGAAGGCCTCCTTCGAGACAGCGGTTGGCGAGATCGACGACTCAATGCGGCTCGCGCTGAACTATCAGTCGGACATTTCACGCGTCGTCGGCGAAGGGTCTAGTGAAACGGCCGTGCTGTATCGCATACTTGGCGATGTTCCGGTTCGGACGCTTCTTGAAACCGCGACGGGTTTACCTTCCAGCATCAGCCAGCTGCCGCTCGACCAGCAAACCGAAATGCTTAAAAGTGCGCTCAAGAAGAGCTTCGGAATCAGTGATATTCATGACCTCGCTAACGAAGGCAATGTCGAGAAGGTGATCCGGCGCTATCACGCCATGGAAGCAGTTGCGAATGGGGCCTCGTCCTATTCAGGCGCGTCCGCCGCGTTGACGTTGCTGAATGGCGGTGCCGGACTCGGCGGGCAGGGCGGTATCAACTTGCTTCTCAGCAGTCTTTGATCAGCGCTTTCCGGCCGGCGGCTTGGCGGCGGGTGGAGGTTCATCGGCGAGTGGATTTTTCCCCAAAATCTCGCGCAATGTATTGAACGAGGCTTCGATGCCCTCGTGCTTTCGTGTGGACACGAAATTGTCGAGCGCCGGGAACAGGGCGATGGCGCGGTCGCCGCTCAGGTCCTTGCCGAATTCGTAGAGGTTTGCGCGCAGCATGGGAGCCACTTCCTCATACAGCGCGATCATCCGGCGATACTCCCGGAGCAGATCATTTTCTTCAGCTGTTGCTGCATGCGGCAGACAGCGAGACACGCTGCGAAGTACATCAATCGCCGGAAACCGTCCGCGCTCGGCGATCGGGCGTGAGAGAATGATGTGACCGTCCAACATGCCCCGGATCATGTCCGCAACGGGCTCTTCAAGGTCCGACCCCGCAACGAGCACCGAAAAGACCGCCGTGATGTCACCTTTGCCCTCGGTGCCTGGTCCGGCACGCTCAGCCAGTTCAGCAATCACCCGCACGGTGGAGGGCGGGAACGCGTTCAGAGCCGGAACTTCGCCGGCCAGCAGTGCCGTCTCACGGTGCGCTTCGGCGAGGCGCGTGATCGAGTCGAACAGGAACAGGACGTTATGACCCTGGTCGCGGAAATGCTCCGCCGTGGCGATGGCGCAGTTTGCGGCGCGCTTCTTGGCGCCGGGTGATTCGCTGGCTGTGGCGGCCACCACGACCGTACGTTTTCTCATTTCCGGTGTCAGCGTGTGCTGGACGAAGTCGTTTACCTCCCGGCCGCGCTCACCGATCAGGGCGATCACGACCCTGTCGGCCTCCAATCCGGTCGCAAGAGAACCCAGAAAGGTGGACTTTCCGATACCCGAGCCCGCGAACAAGCCGATCCGTTGCCCGCGGCACAGAGGCAGAAGCGTATCGGTGACAGCCCAGCCGGTCGCAAGGCGTGGACCCAGCCGGCGGCGGGCATGGGCGGGCAGGGCGGGTGCATTGAGCGCGCGGACACTGGCATGGACCGGCGCCGTCGACGGATCGCCGCCAGCGATCTCGCCCCGGTAGTTGATCACATGGCCCAGCCAATGGTCGCCGGGTTCGATCCGAGCCTCCTGCTCGATTTCGACCGTGTCGCCTATGCGGATAGTGTCACAGGGCGAGAAAAGCAGCGCGGTAACACTTTCGCCCGACACGCTCAGTATCTCGCCGTGGATGGTCTGGCCAGGCTTCTGGATCTGGATTTCATTGCCGACCCCCGCCAGTTCGCTGACTCCAGCGATCTTCAGCATGCCCGGTGCCACGTCGGTCACGGTTCCCCACAGCCGATAGAGTTGGGTGGGCTCGGAGGCTGTCATGGTGCGCAAGTAAACAAAACCCCGTCAGTTGTTAACCTATTCTTCAATTAATCCGAAGATTTTCTCAAAAGGTTAACCACGGTGACTCTGCCATGATTTCCGACGTGCAATTGTTCAAGGTCTACGGCGCAATGGCCCGCTATGCGGCCGAAGCGCAAAGCGTCAGTGCGACAAATATCGCCCGGGCCAACGAGCCGGGATACAAGGCCAAGGAGATCGAATCGTTCGATGCCTTCCTGGCCCGCGTGTCCAATTCACCGGCGGCCGATCCGATGACCGCGTCCTTCCATGTCAGCGAATCAAGCGGCCCCATGGCGCCCAATGGCAACAATGTCAGCCTTGAGCAGGAGGTGTTCAACTCCGCCGAGGCGATGAGCCAGCACAGCCTGGCCCTCTCCGTTTACACCAAGTCGATGGACCTGTTGCGCACCGCAATCGGCCGCCGCGGCTAAGGAGGCGTGCAATGAACCCTCTCAAGGCGACCATGATGCAGGCAGTCCAGGGGATGGAACTGCAATCAAAGCGGATGGGGATCTCATCCGAGAACATCTCGAACGTCGACACGCCGGGTTATCATCGCAAGCTCCTGATGGTGTCGGCCCAACCGACGTCCGGCGACCAGTTCCTCGAAACGCGCGTCCGCCTCGACCAGACCGAGGGCGTGCGGAACTACGATCCCGAACACCCGATGGCCGATGCCGATGGGTATGTGACCATGTCCAACGTTTCAATCGTGACCGAGCTCGCCGATATGCGCGAGGCCAACCGGTCATACGAAGCCAACCTCAACTCGTTCCAGCAGGCGCGGTCGATGTACCGGTCCCTGCTGGATGTCCTGCGCCGCTAAGGAGAACCTGAATGTCGAGCCTGGGATTCAATCCGTACAACACACTCAACACCGCCGCCCGCGCCATCGACAGCGGAAGCGCAGCCAGCAAACCGGATGCCGCTGGCAGCCAGATTGCGGAAGGCATCGGTGATTTCCGAGCCGCGCTTCAGCAAGCCGAACAGACTGCCATGCAGACGGCGGTCACCGGCGCTGACCCGCATGCCATGGTGCAAGCCCTGAGCAATGCCGAGATGATGCTCGATGCGGTTGTCACCATTCGCGACAAGGTCGTGGAAGCCTACCAGGAATTGCTGCGGATGCCGGTCTGAGGCCGCAAAAAACATGACTGAAGGCGAAATCTTTGAAGTCCTGCGGGCCAGCCTCTGGGGTGCCGCCATGATGGGACTGCCGATCCTGGCGACCACTCTGGTCGTCGGCTTCGCCATCGGTCTCCTGCAAGCGCTGACCTCGATTCAGGAAATGACGCTCACGTTCATTCCAAAGATCCTGGCCGTCATCATCGTCTTCTTTCTTTCGCTCGGTTACATGACCAAGGTCGCCCTCGACCTGTTCAATAACTGGGTCTTACCGCTCATCGCCGGATAGATCAGAACATGCCGAACTCGAAGTCTTTTGGACTGACCAACCCGACTTCGCTGCTCGCGATCGGACTGATGGTGATCATTCTGGTCATGGTCCTGCCGATGCCCTCCTGGGTCATCGATATCGGTCTGACGATGTCGTTCGCCCTGGCGATCCTGATTTTCACGACGGCTATCTTCGTCCAGAAGCCGCTCGATTTCTCGTCCTTCCCGAGCATCCTGCTCGCTTCGTTGATCCTGCGCCTGGCGCTGAACGTGTCTTCCACAAAGCTGATCATCGGGCAGGGGCATACCGGCACATCTGCTGCCGGAGGCGTGATCGAGGGATTTGCGAACTTCGTGATGGGCGGAAACCTGTTCGTCGGCCTCGTCGTGTTCAGTGTTCTCGTGATCGTGAACTTCATGGTCATCACGAAAGGCGCCGGCCGGATGGCCGAAGTGGGCGCACGCTTCGCCCTCGATGCCATGCCGGGCAAGCAGATGGCCATCGATTCCGACCTTGCCGTCGGCGCGATCACGCACGAAGAAGCCAAACTTCGCCGCCAACGCGAACAGGAAGAAGCGGCTTTCCTCGGCTCGCTCGATGGTGCCTCGAAATTCGTCAAAGGCGACGCTATTGCGGGCCTGATGATCACGGCGCTCAACCTGCTGGCGGGGATCGGTTTCGGCGTGATCGAGCACCAGCTCAGCTTCGTTGAGGCGCTCAGCAACTATTCGATCCTCACCGTCGGCGATGGCCTGGTGTCGCAGATACCTGCAGTCATCGTGTCGGTCGCCGCGGCCCTGCTGCTGTCGAAGGGCAAGGATGAAGGCGCAATTGACCGTGCGCTGACGAACCAGCTGGCCGGAAACGCCACCCCGCTGCTGATCGTTGCGGGGATCCTTTGCGCTTTCGCGCTGTTGCCGGGAATGCCGTTCATTCCGTTCATGGGCGCAGCTGCAGCGTTTGCGTTCGGCTCTTTCCTCATCCGGCGGCAGGTGCAGGAAAAGAAGGACGCCGAACAGGCGACAACCGAGGCCGCGCCGCCCAAGCCTGCAAAGATCGGCGATTCGATCTATGCGGACGAGATTCACCTGGAAGTCTCGCCAGACCTTGTTAGCCTGGTTCTTGTCGGCGAGAACGGCTTTGAAAGCCGGATCGACAAGATCCGCCGCTACATTGCCGAGGAGTATGGCTTCGTTCTTCCGCCGATCCGGATGACGGACAATCCTACCCTCAAGAAGAACGAATACCGCATCCGCATCCAGGGCGTACGCCTCGATTCCGGTTTCCTGCGTCCGGGCAACGTGCTTGCGCTGATCGAAGACAACCAGTTACCCCATCTGCAGGGCGAAAAGGTACGCGAGCCAGTCTACAAGGCCGCTGCGCGTTGGTTACCGAATGGCAAGAAACAGGAGCTGGCAGCAGCCGGGATCCCGACTGTCGAGCCGATGGAAGTGCTTGCCACGCATATGCTGGAAGTCATCCAGTCAAACTTCTCATTGGTCTTTACCCGGATGGTGATGGTCGACACGCTGGAGGCGCTGACCCGGATATCGGATACAGACCGGGCCGCAGCCAACCAGCGCTTTCTGGATGAGTACATCCCGGGCAAGGTCACACCGGAAGTGCTGCTATCGGTCCTGCGCCTGCTGCTTTCCGAGCGGATCTCCATCCGTAACCTGTTCCTGATCGTCGAGACGATTGCCGAGGTGAAGCCGATGGCGCTGGGCGTGCCGCGGATCGTCGAACTCGTTCGCCAGCGCCTCGCGTTCCAGATCGTCGACCGTCTGCAGGATGACCAGGGCCGTCTGCCGCTCGTGCAGCTCTCGGCCGGCTGGGAGCAGAAATTCACCGAGTACGAAGTGAACGGGGAGGGCGGCAGTTCCGACATTGCGCTGCCGCCGGAACTGTTCGGTGAACTGATCACGGCGATCCAGTCGAAATTGAACGAAACGGCCCAAAAGGGGATTGTCGCGGCGGTCGCGACGACGTCCAAGCGGCGCCGGTTCCTGCAAACGGTTCTTGCCAGCAAGGGCATCCGCAATGCCGTGATCGCCTACGAAGAAATCAGCGCGAAGAGTAAGCCCTACATCATCGGCGTTGCATGATGGATCTTGGTCTTCCGTTGCCGGACGACCTGACGGCGTGGATCGCGCTGTTCATGACGGTTCTGGCGCGGCTGTCCTTCGTCATCTTCTTCATGCCCGGGATTGGCGAACAGGTAATCCCCACGCGTGCCCGTGTGTTCGTCCTGATTGGTGTTGCGCTAGCCATGACCACGTCCGGCTTCATCAAGACACCGGTCACGACTGAATTCAGCCAGCTGTTCGGACTTCTCGTGACCGAGACCTTTATCGGTTTCGCGCTCGGCGCCATGCTGCGCCTGACGGTCTGGATGTTGACGATCGCGGGCTCGATTATCGCACAGTCGATTGGCCTGGCGCAGTTTCTGGCACCGGCGCTCGAGCATGAAGCGCAGACGCTGACGGCAAACCTGTTGTCGATGGCCGGTGCTGCCGTGCTCCTGTCGGCAAATTTCCATGTCGAGGTGATCGTATCCCTTTTGCGCCTCTACACGGATATTCCGCTGGGCGCGCTGACCTTGTTGAGCGGTCCCATGCTGGCGCAGAGCTTCTACTCCGCGTTCGGATTTGCCCTCCTGCTGGCCTGGCCGTTCGTCGCCATCAACCTGCTCTACAACATCTGTCTCGGCTTCATAAACAAGGCGCTGCCGTCATTGATGGTGGCTTTCGTCGGCGCACCCTTCATGGTCGGCGCCGGCACCATGATGCTCGCCCTTTCGGTTGCCGGCCTCTTGATCGCCTGGAAAGACCGCGCCATGCAGGTCGTCGGGTGGATGTGAGATAGACGATGGCCGAGCAGGACGACAGCGCCGAGAAGGAATTCGATCCCACCGAGCAGCGCCTTCGCCAGGCGCGCGAAGAGGGCAACGTGCCTCAGTCGAAGGAGGCCAATGCCCTTGCGCTGATCCTCGGGATCGTGGCGGCGGCTTTCGTCCTGAATGTGGTTGTCGGACAGACGCTGTTTACGGACTTTTCGTCGATGCTTTATCACGGCGATGCATACGCCAATGATATCTTCAACGATGGCGGCCGTGCGACCTGGGGCTGGATCGCCAGCGTGATGCTGCACCTTCTGCCGATCTTCCTGGTCCTCGCCGCGATCGTCCTCGTTTCGCTCATCGTGCAGCGCGCGATTTCTTTCTCGTTCAAGAAGATACAGATCGACATCAAGAAAATCTCGCCGGCGGACAATCTCAAGAAGCGCTATGGTGCCAGTGGCCTGCTCGACTTTCTGAAAGATACAGCGAAGTTGATTTTTGCGGGCCTCATCGGCGTCGTGTTCCTTGTCCAGTTCATGCAGGATTACTATTCCGCCGCCGAGATGCAGATGGGGGAGTTTTATCAGTTCACGTTCAACCAGATCCTCCGGCTGATCATGTACTTTCTCGCTTTCCAGGTCGCACTGGCGGTGATCGATTTGCCGCTCCAGCGCCAGCTGCATCTCAATAAGCTGAAGATGTCGCGCGAAGAATTGAAGAAGGAGATGAAGCAGAACGAGGGTGATCCTCAGCTCAAGATGAAGCGCCGCGAAACTGCATCGAGGATTTCGCGCGGTCAGATGATGCAAAATGTGAAAACGGCGACCGTGGTGATGGTCAACCCGACCCACTATGCGGTGGCGCTGAAATGGGATCCGGAAAGCCAGAGGGCGCCGGTCTGTGTCGCCAAGGGTGTCGACCACATCGCCGCGAAGATCCGCGAGATCGCGACTGAGAACAAGGTGCCTATCTATCGCGACCCGCCAGCTGCCCGTTCGATCTACAATCTGGTCGAGATCGATGAGGAAATCCGATCGGAACATTTTGCCGCCGTCGCGGCCGCGATTCAGTTCATCGACCGGCTCAAGAATCCGCCGCAGGGTTAGCGCATGGCCGCGAAGAAAGACGTCCTCCAGAAGATCGTTGCGCTCAAACGCCAAAGCGTCGAGCAACAAGTCCGGACGCTCCAGATCGAGGCCGAAAAGATCGAAACCTCGATACGCGGGCTGTCAGCCAACCTGCTGAGAATGGACGAAGGCGCTGCCGGCTTCGAGGCACACCAGCTCGCCGAAGCGAATGGCCATGTCGGAAAACTTCTGCGCGATATTGACGACGCCCGGGAGGCGCTCAGATCCAAACGCGCGGAGCTCGACGCCGCCCGCGAAGCGCTGAAACGCGTCTTCCATTCCCAGGAACGGTTGGGTGAGGCCGGCCCGAAGGGGTAGGGGGAACAGAGCCCGGCAATTTCCAGGACTTCAATCGGCGATCAGGCCGGTGGTACCTGGTTGAAGTTCTGCTCGTCCGAACCCTGTGACGGTGAACCGAAGGGGTGGGTCCGGCGTTTCAGGCGGCCGTCTGATCTCGCGGACTGTGGCTCAGAAGCGGGGACCATCCGGCCCCGTCGGCGTTCGCCGGTCAAGACGAGCGGCAGGGGTTAGCGCCGCACGATGTCGGGCGCGGTCCATTTGCCCTCAAGAATGTCCTTGTTCGGCCAGTACATGCGCAAGGTCACTTCGAAGGGGCCTTCGGGCACGGGTAGCCAGTTCTCTGCCGGCACGTCGGACGGCTTCTGGGGCGCAAAAACGATCACAATGTCACCATTCTCGTCTGCACGAAGCGCCGAATTGCTGCCGAGCGCGTAGCGATCAGCCGGGTTCGCTGACAGGAAACCTTCCTGGTCATAGACCGTCACCGACCAGAATCCGCTGATGGGCGGTGTCTTTCCACGCTTGAAGCGTAGCTCATAGGTGCCAACGGAGCCGTCCAGCGGCTTGCCGTTGCCGGTGCCTTTGGCGTTCTGGTAGACCGCATACTCGTTCTTGTTGGCGCCGAACCCGATTTGCGAAACAATTGCGCGGATCAGGTAGTCAGCGCCGTAGTCCCCAAGCGGGATGTTTTTTGGATTGGGTGTCCACGCCGACCGGCTTCCGAAGGAGAAAGCGGCGTCGATGGCTTTCTGGCCTTGCGCCATCCCGCTTTCCAGTGCCGCCTTGTTGGAGGCGGACAGGTCTTCGATTTCGCCGCGCGCGTATGGTCCGACATTGATCTGGCCCAGCTTTTTCAGCTTTGAAACATCGTCAGATGACGGAGGGTGGCGCTCGATCAGTGCGTCCAGCCGCGTGAAGAATTCGACACCCGAAAGAGACCGGACAACGTCCTCAGGTGGTGTTTTGTCCGCAATGGATTGGCAGGGCTCATCTGATCGAAGCGGAACAGCGCCGGAAAGCGGCGACAACCTGAACAGCTTCTGGATCTTGTTGGCGGCCTCGATATCGCCTGCACCTTTCAGCTCGGTCCGGCCGATGATCCAGACCAGATTCGTCGGCGCATTGATCCGGATCATTCCGGCCGGGGTTGCGGTTTTCCAGTCAGGTCCTGCAATGAGATAGGTCGCCGATTTGCCGCCATTTGACTGAGTGCCCGGCCCGGCAAAATTGTTGGTCCAGGCGTCCAGCATGGCCATCAGATAGAACCGGTCTTTGACGTCCGGCACA
>JBGSKU010000012.1:0-7439 GCA_041741055.1 Hyphomonas sp. | reverse complement strand
ATCCCGGGCCGGGTGCCCATGTGCGCCGCGGCGCGTTCGGCCCAGTCGCGCGACAAGGCCGTATCGGCGTGCAGGAACATGAACCATTCCCCGCGGGCTACCGCCGCGCCTGAACGCAATTGTTTTCCTCGTCCGGCTGCGCTTTCGACAACATCCGCGCCCGCTGACCCCGCGATCGCGCGCGTCGTATCGTTTGATCCGCCATCCACAACAATCACTTCCCGGATCAGGCCAGCTTCCAGCCCCGGCAACAGGCTTTCGAGGCACAGCGGCAAGTCTCCCGCTGCGTTCAACGCCGGAATAATGATCGACAGCGGTGCCGGCATCAGCCTTCCAGTTCCGCAAGCCGCTTCTCGATCAGCATCAGGTCGCGCCAGGCGCGGCTCTTGTCCTGCGGCCGGCGCAAAAGGTAGGCGGGATGCAGGATCGGAATGATCGGCACCTTGAACCCGTCCGGCGTAGAGTAGGCATATTCGTTGCCACGCAGCTTCATGATGCCGTCCTTGCTGGCCAACAAGGACACCGCCGGCACCCCGCCGGCAGCAATGATCAGCTTCGGCTGCGCCAGTTCGATCATCCGGTCGACGAAGGGCCGGCACACCGCCAGCTCGTCCGGTTCCGGGTTGCGGTTTCCGCCGGGACGCCAGTAATTGACGTTGGTGATAAACACGTTCTCGGAGCGTGACCGCCCGATCGCCGCCAGCATCTTGTCGAGCAGCTGCCCAGCCCGTCCTACGAAGGGAAGGCCCCGGCGATCCTCTTCGGCGCCCGGCCCCTCGCCGATCACCATCAAGCTGGCCCCCAGGATGCCATCGCAAACGACCGCCTGTTCGCACGTCGCCTTCAGCGGACTGCCGTCGAACGCCCGGATCGCTTCGGCCAGGGCCTCCAGCGTCTGCGCGCTTCGCGCCTCGTTGCGGGCCACATTGGCCCAGTCCGACACCGTCCGCGATGCCTTGCGCAGGGGAATGACGGCCGCCGCGTCCTTGGCCGGTTCAGCCTTTTCAGGCTTCGGCGCGGTCTTCAGCAACGCGTCCACCAACGCAGTATCCACGCTCACGCCCATGTCGGCCCACCATTCGGTGAGCGCCGAAATTGGCTCTCTTGACGCAGGGGGCGGCATTGCAGACAGACTGGACCTCAAGGAAACAGGCGTTAAGTGCTTAACCGGATAGAGATAAGGCGCAAAGCGCAAACAAGGAGCTGACCTATGGCCAACGCCCCCGAACGCGAGTCGATGGAGTTTGATCTGGTGATCGTCGGCGGCGGCCCTGCCGGGCTGTCAGCGGCCATCCGGTTCAAGCAACTGGCGAACGAAGCCGGCGAGGACCTGTCGGTCGTCGTGATCGAAAAGGGCGGCGAGATCGGCGCGCACATCCTGTCCGGACTGGTGCTGGACCCCAAGGCGCTGGACGAACTTCTGCCCGAATGGCGCACGCGCGCTGACCGCCCGCTGACGACCGAAGTGACCGTCGACAGTTACAAACTGCTCGGCGAGAACGGCTCCGCCGAGATGGGCTGGGCCCCCTTCCCGCCATTGATGAGCAATCATGGCTGCTTCATCGGATCACTTGCGAATGTCTGCCGCTGGCTCGGCGCTGAAGCCGAAAAGCTCGGCATCGAGGTATTCCCCGGATTTGCCGCCTCCGAAATCGTCTATGGCGAGACCGGAGAGGTTAAAGGCATCGTCGCAGGCGTCATGGGCCTCGACAAGGAAGGCAAGCCGGGACCGGACTACCAGCCCGGTATGGAGCTTCTCGGCAAATACGTCCTCTTCGCAGAAGGCGCGCGCGGCTCGCTCACGAAAGAACTGACGGCCAAGTTCGGCCTGCGCGACAAGTGCGATCCTCAAAAGTTTGGCATCGGCCTCAAGGAAGTCTGGTCCGTGCCGGAGGAAAATTTCCACGAAGGCCTCGTGCAGCACACGTTCGGCTGGCCCGTGATGGGCAAGAACGGCGACGGCGGCGGCTTCCTCTATCACTTCCGCGACAATGGCGAGGCCTTCGTTTCGGTCGGCTACGTCGTCCACCTCAACTACAAGAATCCCTACCTCTCTCCCTACAACGAGTTCCAGCGCTACAAGCACCACGCCGATGTCGTGCGCTATCTCAAGGGCGGCAAACGCGTGGCCTACGGCGCGCGGGCCATCACCTCCGGCGGCATCCAGTCGATCCCGCAGCTCGCCTTCCCGGGCGGCGCACTGATCGGCTGCTCGGCCGGGTTCGTGAACCTGCCGCGCATCAAGGGCACCCACAACGCCATGAAGACCGGCATGCTCGCTGCTGAAGCGGCCTTTGAGGCCGTCAAAGCCGGTCGCCAGAGCGACGTGCTGGAGAGCTATTCGGACTCCGTGCGCGAGTCGTGGGTCTGGAAAGACCTCTCGCCGGTGCGCAACATAAAGCCGCTGATGTCGAAGTTCGGCACGCTGGTCGGCGCCATGATCGGCGTGCCCGACATGTGGATGCGCAGCCTCGTCGGCTTCGGCTTCCTGCCAACGCTCCACCACACCAAGACCGACGCCGAATCGCTCAAACCGGCGAAGTACTTCAATCCGATCGACTATCCGAAGCCGGACGGTGTGATCAGTTTCGACAAGCTGACAAGCGTCTCTTTCACGAACACCTATCACGGCGAAGACCAGCCGGTTCACCTGATCGTGGCCGACATGGCGCTGCAGAAATCGTCGGAGCACGACATCTATGCCGGCCCTTCGGCGCGTTACTGCCCGGCCGGTGTGTATGAGTGGGTGGGCGAAGGCGCGGACCTGAAGTTCCAGATCAACTCGCAGAACTGCATCCACTGCAAAACCTGCGACATCAAGGACCCGAACCAGAACATCAACTGGACCGTTCCCGAGGGCGGCGGCGGCCCCGCCTACCCGAATATGTGATGCCAACAAAGCGGGCGGCCCACCCGGGCCTGCCCGCGACCCGCACACCAGCGCCTTGCTCTTGCCGCACGGGCCTGCTTCACTCGCCTTTCCTTCAAAGGTGGAGTTTTCCGCGCCTATGTCCTCGAAACCGCTCCTGTTCGCTTCGGTTCTCGCACTCGCCCTGACCGCTTGCACAGCGGTTCCAGGCGGAGCGGCCCCCGCTTCCACGACTGAAAGTGCGCAAGTTGCGGTCCGGTTATCTCCGGCAGCCCGCGCGACGGCTGTCTTCAAAGCCGACGGCAACCAGGCCACCTATGACACCCCGCTCGACGCCCTGAAGGCCGGTGACACTGCCGGCTATCTCACCTTGCTGGCCCGCATGCCCACTGAAGAGCGCGCGGAAGACAAGTTCGCCAATGCCTACTTGGCGCTGGACCGGGCATCGGCCGGCGACATGGCGGCAGCGCGCGCCTATCTGGGCCTCACCGGAGATGAAACGTCCGATATCGAACAGCCCGGTTTCTACCTCTGGATCGATGCCTGGCTGAAAGCACTTGAAGGTGATCTTGACGGCGCCATCAATCGCCACCGGGAGGTGGCCGGCGGCATGCCGGGCATCACCGCTGACCTTTCCCTCGCTGCAATGCTCGAAGCGGCCGGGCGCAACGATGAGGCACTCGCGGTCTACGAAGCCCTGACCCCGACCAAGATCCAGGCGCCGGAACACGAGTTCGACCCGCAGGGCATCATCTTTGCGCATATCAGCACGGTGATCGTCCGCCACTCGCTGCTACTGCAGCGGATGGGGCGGATCGAGGAGGCCCAGCAGGTCTACCAGCAACTCGCCGATGCCGAACCGGAACAGGCCACCAGCTACGCTGCTGCCATTGACAGCCTGCAGACCGGCAAGAACCTCGACAACGAACCGCTGACTGTGAAGACCGGCTTTGCGCTGGCCCTCTCCGATGTGTCCTACGCGATGCAGCAGCAGCGCTACATCCAGACCGTGATGATGGGCGGCACGATCTCCGGGCTGGACGACAAGCGGACGGCATTTGACCTGGCAATCCTGTTGATCGATCCGGAAAACGAGAACATCCGCGCCGGCGTGATCGACGCGCTCTACAGTGAAGCGCTGTACCCGGGCGCCGCCCATGTGGCGCTGACTGCGCCGGAAACTTCACCCTCCCTGCAGATTTCAGCCGCCCAAGCCCTGCTGATGAGCGGCGACGAATCCGCCGCGCGTTCCGCAGTCGAACGCGCCCTAGCCATCACCGACGACAAGGACCGCCTGTCGACCCTATACGGAGCGCTCCAGCTGCGCGCCTTGTTGGATGACCGCCAGGCAGCGTTTGACCTCGTTCCGGAACTGCTCGGCCTTGCCGAAAACCCTGCAGAGAAGGCCGCCGCCCTCGGTGCATCCAGCTCGATCTACCTGCACTTCGGCGAGCCGGCAAAGGCCGCCGAATATGCCCGGGACGCCCGCACCCTCGACGATACGCATGAGCGCCGGATGGTGCTGGCCGACGCGCTCGGCCAGGCCGGGCACATCAATGATGCGCTAGTGATCCTGCGGTCGGAGCGCGTCGCGCGCCCGAACGATCCTTATACATTGAATTCGCTTGGCTATTTCCTGATCACCCGGACGGACAAGTATGAAGAAGGCTACAAGGTGCTCGCCCGCGCCCTGCTGCTGGCCGATTCGGACCCTTACATCGCCGATTCCTTCGGTTGGGCCCTCTTCCAGCTCGGCGATCTCGACCGGGCCAAGGGTCTGATCGAAAGCGCCCGCGAAGAGCTTTCGCCCCAGAGCCATTGGGAAATCGAGGACCATCTTGGCGACATCTACTGGCATCTTGATCGCAAGGACGACGCCAAAGCCGCCTGGAAACTTGCCCTCGAGAACTATCCGCCCAAGGCGGACGGGGAACGGATCGCGGCCAAACTGGCCGATGGCCTGACCACACCACGGCCAGAAAAGCGCCCCCTTCCGGAAATTTCACTGGAAGACCTCGAGGTTGAACGTCAGGACATCTGACACTGGCCTCTTTTGCGCGCCGCGCGTGCGCCATAGTATCGCCGGAAACACGTGCGACCCCGTCAGCCTGCCCGGAAGACTGGGGCTGCAATGGCTTATGGCAGTCGAATCACCGCACAGGCTTAGTTGATGACTGACACTCCTCCCCCGACCTTCCGAATGACCCTCGAAAAGTATTCGACGCACCTGAAGTGGGCGCGGCGGCTGTTGATAGCGGGTCTGGTGCTTTTGGTGATCGCGGTGATCGTTGTGTGGGGCTATTTCGCGGCCCTTGGTCGCGATGTGCCCTCAATTGCCAAGTTGAAGCAGTACGAGCCGCCGATCACATCGCGGGTGCATGCCGGCGATGGCACGTTGATCGCCGAGTTCGCAGACCAGCACCGGGTGTTCGTGCCTTATGAATCAATTCCGGAACACGTGATCGAGGCCTTTGTCGCGGCCGAGGACAAGAACTTCTTCAAGCATGATGGTCTCGACTATGCAGGCATCACGCGCGGGGCACTGAACTCGGCCAAGAACAAGTTGACCGGCGACGGCGGGCTCCAGGGCGGCTCGACCATCACCCAGCAGGTCGCCAAGAACATGCTGCTGACGCGTGACCAGAAACTGGAGCGCAAGGCCAAGGAAGCCATCGTCGCCCAGCGGATGGAAAAAGAGTTCACCAAAGGCGAGATCCTCGAACTCTACCTGAATGAAATCTATCTCGGTGGCCGCTCCTACGGAGTCGGCTCCGCGGCGCTGAACTATTTCAACAAGTCGCTGATCGAACTTGACCTGTCGGAAGCCGCAATCCTGGCCTCGCTGGCGCAGCTGCCCTCGGCCGTGAACCCCTATACGAACCCCGAGCGTCTCCTGAAGCGGCGCAACTACGTGCTCGGCCGGATGGTCGAGGATGGTTACATCACCCGGGAAGAAGCTGACGAGGCGAAAGCCAAGCCCCTGACGACGACCAAGCGCCTGCGCGGCCCCGAATACGCCGCGACCACCTATTTCGTGCAGGAATTGCGTCAGGACCTGATCAAGACGTATGGCGAAGACACGCTCGAACAGGGCGGCCTGTCCATCCGGTCGACCATCGATACCCGTCTTCAGCTTGCCGCTCAGTCCGCGCTGCAGAACGGCCTGATCGCGTATGACCGCCGCCACGGTTGGCGCGGCCCGATCACCACCCTGCCGGTTGACGACAATGCCGTCGAAGCCCTGAAAGCCGTCAAGCTGCCGGGCGGTTACGGCACTTGGGAAGCTGCGCTGGTCACAAAAGTGGGGACCAATTCAGCCGATCTTCTGTTGACCGACGGCGCCAAGATCAAACTCCCCGTCGACGAAATCAAATGGGCCCAGACCTACAAGCCCGAGAAAGGCAAAGCTGGACTCCAGGTCGGACAGGTTATCCTCGCCGAGTTGAAGCGTCAGGCGCTCAATCCCAGCGAAGCCAGCGCGCCGCCGGAATCGGCCGAACTCGATCCGGACGGCAATCCGATCGCCACGCCGACCCCTGAGCCGGTCATGGTGCCGGTTGGCAACGCCACGCTGCGTCAGGTGCCGGAAGTGGACGGAGCGCTCGTCGCGCTCGACCCCCATACTGGCCGCGTTCTGGCGATGCAGGGCGGCTACTCGTTCTTCAAATCGAGCTTCAACCGCGTGACCCAGGCCAAGCGCCAGCCCGGATCGAGCTTCAAGGCCTTCGTCTACGCAGCGGCACTCGAAAAAGGGTACACGCCCGCCACCCGCATGCTCGACGCTCCTTTCGTGTCCTATGACGTTTCAACCCAGAAGTATTGGGCACCCAAGAACTACACCGCAGGACAGTCCTATGGGATGGTCACCCTGCGCGTAGCGCTCGAGAAATCGTTGAACCAGGTCACCGCGCGTGTCGCGCAGGACATCGGCATGCAGTCGGTCTCCGATCTGGCAGAACGTGTGGGCGTCTACGAAAAGCTGCCGCCTTATGCCGCCATGTCTCTTGGCGCCGGCGACACCGAACTGATGAACCTCGTGCGCGGCTATGCGGCATTCGTGAACGGCGGCAAGAAGGTCACCCCCACCCTGCTCGACCGTGTCCAGGACCGTTACGGCCACACGCTCTACCGCAACGACCAGCGCGCCTGCGAAGGCTGCAAGGCTGATGACTGGAATGGTGAGGAGCCGCCGGAACTGCCTGACATGCGCGACCAGGTGGTCGACCCCATCGTCGCCTACCAGATCACCCATATGCTGGAAGGCGTCGTCGAACGCGGCACCGGTCGCCGCGCCTTGCGCGTTGGCAAGCCGCTTGCCGGCAAGACCGGCACGACCGACGACTACCGCGACGCGATCTTCGTCGGTTTCTCGCCGGATCTGGTCGTCGGCGTCCGCATCGGCTTCGATGACAACCGTTCCCTCGGCGAAGGCGAAGCGGGCGGCTCGGTTTCCGTGCCGATCTTCACAGATTTCATGGAGAAGGCCCTGGAGAAGGAACCGGCTACGCCGTTCCGCATCCCGCCCGGCGTGCGTCTCGTGAAGATCGATGCCCGCACGGGCGCACCTGCC
>JBGSKU010000011.1:0-2776 GCA_041741055.1 Hyphomonas sp. | reverse complement strand
CCTTGCGGGCGCGCGCCTCGGCCGCGCGGCGGCGGATGCCTGGACCGCAAAGGAGCCGCACAAGCCGCGTTTCGTGGCTGGCTCCATCGGACCTCTGAACAAGATGCTGTCAATGTCGTCGGACGTGAATGATCCCGGCGCGCGCTCGGTGACGTTCGATGACGTGTACGAAGCCTACCGCCAGCAGATCGTCGCGCTGAACGAAGGCGGGGTGGACCTCTACCTGATCGAGACGATCACAGACACGCTGAACTGCAAGGCCTGCATCAAGGCGATCATGGACCTCGAGGCGGAGGGGCTGGAGAAGCTGCCGATCTGGATTTCCGGGACGATCACCGACCGGTCAGGCCGCACGCTGTCGGGCCAGACGGTGGAGGCGTTCTGGAACTCCGTACGCCATGCCAAGCCTTTTGCCATCGGGTTCAATTGCGCTTTGGGCGCTGACCTGATGCGGCCGCACATCGCCGACATGGCGCGCGTGGCGGACACGCTGGTGGCGGCCTATCCGAACGCGGGCCTGCCGAACGAGATGGGCCAGTATGACGAACAGCCAGGCCAGACGGCGAACTCGGTGGGCGCCTGGGCGAAGGACGGCATCGTCAATATCCTCGGCGGTTGCTGCGGTACGACGCCGGAGCATATCGCCGCCATCGCGAAGGCGGTTGAAGGCGTGAAGCCGCGCGTTGCAGCGCCGACGAAGCATACGATGCGGCTGGCGGGGCTGGAGCCGTTCGAGGTGGCATCGTGACAGAGCCACCCGTGGCCGAAGGCGACCTGTTCGTCTTCTATGGCCTGCTCAAACAAGGCGCTGCGGGGCAGCCAGCGGACTTGCCGTTGGCGGCGGCGGGGACGTTCGGCGCGCCTTGCCGGTTCCGTGGACGGATGGTGGACCTCGGCGGATTTCCGGGCGTGGTGGCAGGCGATGTGCTTTGCCACGGCGTCCGCTGGTGCCTCAGCGATGTGGGAATCGTGCCCGCGATGGATGCATTCGAAGACGTGACGGATGATCCGGCAACGTCGCTATACCTGCGCGTGCAGGTGGCGCTGTGCGATGATGCGGGCGAAGAGACGGGCGAGACCGCCTGGATCTATTGGTACAATCAGGATGTCAGCGCCTGTCCCGCCGTGCCCGGCGGGAACTGGCCGCTGGATGCAGGAAGAATTCGCAAATGACGACGAGCGCATCGCAGAACTTCATCAATATCGGTGAACGGACGAACGTGACCGGCTCGGCCGTGTTCCGGAAGATGATCACCGATGGGCGGTATGCCGACGCGGTGGAAGTGGCCCGCCAGCAGGTCGAGAATGGCGCGCAGGTGATCGACGTCAACATGGACGAAGGGATGCTGGACGGCGTGGTTGCGATGCGCACCTTCCTGAACCTGATCGCTGCCGAGCCCGACATTGCCCGCGTTCCGGTGATGATCGACTCGTCCAAGTGGGAGGTGATCGAGGCGGGCCTGAAATGCGTGCAGGGCAAGGCCATCGTCAACTCGATCTCCATGAAGGAAGGCGAGGCGAAATTCCGGGAGCAGGCACGTGCCTGCATGGCCTATGGCGCGGCCGTGGTCGTGATGGCGTTCGACGAGGTGGGGCAGGCGGACACCAAGGCTCGCAAGGTCGAGATCTGTCAGCGCGCCTTCCGTATCCTGACCGAAGAGGTGGGCTTCCCCGCCGAAGACATCATCTTCGACCCCAACATCTTTGCTGTGGCGACCGGCATCGAGGAGCACAACAATTACGCACTCGACTTCATCGAGGCGGCGCGCGAGATCCGCGCGACCTGCCCCGGCTGCCATATCTCCGGCGGGCTTTCGAACGTCTCGTTCAGCTTCCGGGGCAATGAGCCGGTGCGCCGGGCGATGCACTCGGTGTTTCTCTACCACGCCATTCCGGCGGGCATGGACATGGGCATCGTCAATGCCGGCCAGCTCGACATCTATGATGACATCGAGCCGGAGCTCCGCGCGCGGGTTGAGGATGTGATCCTCAATCGCCGCGCGGATGCGACTGAGCGGCTGATCGAAATTGCCGAAGGCCTGAAGGGCCAGAAGGGCAAGAGCGCGGAGAAGGACCTGAAATGGCGCGACGCGCCGGTGGCGAAACGCCTTGAATACGCGCTGGTGCACGGCATCACCGAGTTCATCGATCAGGATACGGAAGAGGCACGCCTGTCGGTCGAGCGCCCGCTGCATGTGATCGAAGGGCCATTGATGGACGGCATGAACGTCGTCGGCGACCTGTTCGGGTCCGGCAAGATGTTCCTGCCGCAGGTGGTGAAATCGGCGCGTGTGATGAAGCAGGCAGTGGCGTGGCTCGAACCCTTCATGGAAGAGGAGAAACAGCGTCTCGGCACAGTGGATGTCTCCAATGGCAAGGTGCTGATGGCCACCGTGAAAGGCGACGTGCACGACATCGGCAAGAATATCGTCGGCGTGGTGCTGGCCTGCAACGGCTATGACATCATCGACCTTGGCGTGATGGTGCCGGCTGAGAAGATTCTCGAGACGGCCATTCGTGAGAAGGTCGACATCATTGGCCTCTCCGGCCTGATCACGCCGAGCCTTGACGAGATGGTGTTTGTCGCCAGCGAGATGCAGCGGCGCGGGATGACGCAGCCCCTGCTGATTGGCGGGGCGACGACGAGCCCGGCGCATACGGCGGTGAAGATCGATCCGGTCATCCGTTCGGCGCCGGTGATCCATGTGGTGGATGCCAGCCGCGCCGTGGGCGTCGTCTCGGCGCTCCTGAACGACGAGGACCGGCCCGCACTGGT
>JBGSKU010000010.1:0-3647 GCA_041741055.1 Hyphomonas sp. | reverse complement strand
CTGAACTGTCGCGCGGCTTCCGGGCGCTCAAGGTCTGGTCCCAGATCGCCGGGTTCGGCACCCGCCGGCTCGGCGACGCGATTGCCGCCAACTGCGCACAGGCGGCCTATCTCGGCGCAAAGGTTGGGGCCGATCCGCAGTTCGAACTTATGGCGCCGGTTTCGCTCAACATCTGCTGTTTCCGCTATCTCGCGCCGGGCCTGGACGGCGCGGCTCTGGACGCGCTGAATGCGGAAATCGTTATCCGGCTGCAGGAGGAGGGCCTTGCCGCGCCGTCGACGACGCGCCTGCACGGCGCCAGCGTGATCCGGGTGAACCTCACCAATCACCGGACGCAGACGGCCGATCTTGACCAGCTCCTGAAGGACGTGGCTGCCTTGGGTGCGACCCTGTCAACACAGGGCTGACGGTCCGTCCGCGCGGCAAATCAACTTGTCGTTAAGTATTCATACTTGTAGCTCGGCGGAGGAGGCGTCAAAAGAATCCATGGATTGGGGTAAGCTCAGATCGTTCCACGCGGCTGCCGAAGCCGGAAGTCTCACGCTTGCGGGAGAGCGGCTCGGCATTTCGCAATCGGCTGTTTCACGCCAGATTGCGGCGCTGGAGGAACAGCTCGGTGTGTCGCTGTTCCAGCGCCATGCGCGCGGCCTTGTGCTGACCGATAGCGGCCACACGCTTTACCGTTCGACCATGGACATGGCGGCTGCCGCGCTTTCGGCGAATACCGCCTTGAAAGACCAGCAGGAAACCCCGCAGGGCGAACTCATCGTATCGGCCCCGGTCGCCTTTGGCTCGATCTGGCTGGTGCCGCGTCTCGGCAATTTCGTGCGCCGCCACCCCGATCTTCACCTCGACCTGCGCCTTGATGACCAGCACGAGTACGACCTGCTGAAACTTGAGGCCGAGTGCGCCATCCGTCTCTGGGCGGCCGACAAGGCAGACCTGATCCAGCGCAAGCTGGGCTCGGTGGCCACCAACCTCTACGCCGCGCCGGAATACCTGAAGGCTCACGGCGTGCCTCGCACCCCGCAGGATCTCGATAATCACCGGATCATCGCCTATGGCGACGACTCCTCGCCGATGCAGGAAATGAGCTTCGCCCGCCGGGTGGGACGGGATGACGCGCCTCCCCGCGTGGCCACTTTGAAGGTCAACAACGTGTTCGCAATGATGCGGGCGGTGGACGCGGGGCTCGGTATTGCCGACGTGCCGGACTACATGGCGAGTACCCTGCCGCGCCTCGTCCGGGTGTTGCCGGAGATCACAGGGCCCACATTTGATTTGTATTTTATCTATCCCAGCGACCTGAGGCGATCCAAGCGGGTCGCCGCATTCCGGGACTTCCTGACCACCGAGACAGAGCCCTTGCGTAAACTGTCCATGCGTTAATGTTCCGCAATTTTGACTATTGCATGCAATAATGCATGTGTGGCCTGCTGAGGCGCATGTTGCAATGCAGCGTAGCTGTCTTATGTAGTGCCTATGCCATGGGTCTTGGGCATAACCCGATCTTTATTCGATTGGGCGTTTCCTCCCCCCTAACAGGACCCCACTTAAGCCCGGCGCGTCGCAAGATGCAGCCGGGCTTTCTTTTTTCCAGCAAAATCAGGGCCTGAAGCTGCGGAAAATGCGCCAGACCAGGTAACCGAGCAGCAAAGCCGAAAAGCCGGCCGACACATAGAAGGTCGCGCCGGCAATCATTTCGGACGTGTTGGACCAGTCCAGACCCGGCAGGTGCACGAAAGGCGGGATCCAGCTGATGCCCGGCTCGCCGGACAGGACGCCGCCCTGCGGGCTGAGGGTCGTCGACCACTGGAAGGTCAGCTGGAAGAAGCCGAACAGACCCAGCGCGCCGAGCATCAGGCTCATGGCGTTCTCGTCGCTCTTGTTGATCCGCGCTTCGCGGTCGCGGGTCTGGCTTTCCATATTGGAGATCAGCCGCTCGATATATTCGCTGCGCCGGCCGATGCCGCGCAGCTGGGTCATTTTTTCGAACACTTCGCTTTCTGTGTCGTACCGGAACACGTTCATGTAGCGGTCGCGGTAGAAGGCGGCATACTCGCCCGTGCGGAACGCATAGAATGCTTCGGCGGCGTCTTTCAGGCGGCCCCGGTTGCCGTAATCCTCCACCTTGTCGATCACCTCGAAGGCGGACGCTTCGTATTCGCGTGTCATGAACTCGTTGTGCATCGAGACCACGTGGATCATGAACGCATAGGGGCAGGTGCCGATGAAATCGTTCGCCGCTTCCAGGCTGCGCGCCTTCTCCACATAAGTGATCAGGGCCCGCGGATTGGCATAGCGCACGAACTTGCGCTCGGCGGCCTGGTCTTCATTGGCCGGATAGATCGGGTCCGTCGAATCCAGGATCTCGGACGGGTCCTGGTTCATGAAGTCGATGATGTTCTGGTTGAAGCCGGCCACGAACAGGTATTGCAGGCAGTCCTGCCGGCGCCGGTCTTCCATGGCCGGGATGGTCTTGCGCGCCGCTTCGATCTGCGCGTCGGTGAACTGGTCATAGTCCGGCCGGTGGATCACCCAATGCCAGTAGTCGGCGCCCAGGCGCACTTCGGGCACATCCACATGCGTCTTCGGGTTCAGGCCTTCCAGCTTCTCCTGATAGGGCAGGTAGCAGCCTTCCTGCACCATCATCATTCGCGGCACGGGCAGGCCAGTCTGCGGATCAGGCTCCGGCAGCAGGCGGCGGAAGAAGGTCTTGTCCTCAAAGAAGAACATCAGCCGCGACACCGGCATGACCAGCCCGGGCACTTCGATGAACGGCGCCTCGGACACGAGCGCCGCAAAGGTCGGCTCCAACGTGACCACGGGCTTAGCCACAGGGTTTGCGGCCTTCAGCTTGCTGAACAGGTCGCCGGCATCGGCATCGAAGACATCGCGCACATATTGCCAGAAGCCCTGCGTCTTGCCGCTGTCGCCTTTCACCTTGATCCGGTCGAGCGGGGCGAGGCCGGTCACCGCATCGGTCGGACGGATCGGCGGGCTGCCGGCCGGGCGTTCGGCGGCCGAGAATTCCTTGGGCGCCGCCAGTTTCTGGATCAGCGACAGGAAGTAGAAGTCGCCCGGCGTATGATCGTAATTGTACCGGAAAGACAGATGGTAGCCGATGGCTCCGTTGGCGTGTGTGTACCAGAATCGCCGTACACGGATCAGTCGCGTCTTGCCGAGGCCGGGCGGTGTGGCGATGAATCGGCGCCCTTCGGTCGTCCACTCGATCTCGTCGGGCGCCGTGAACTCCAGGAATTCCCCCGCACGCGGGCACAGCGTGTCGAGTAGGAAATCGTCCACTGCGCCGAGACGTTCGCGGTCTGCGATGTCGTTGAACAACGGCTCCACGGCATCGCGCAGGCGCTTGCTGCCGCGATAGCCCGGCTGGAAAGCCCGCAACGTTTCCGGGTCCAGATGGCGGCCCAGCGCAGCGCGCACTTTCTTGTCGGTGATGTAGAGCGACAGCGTGAAATAGAGCGAGCGGTCTTCGCATTCCTCGAAGTCATCGCGCCCGGTCGTTTCAGCTGTCATCTCGGTCCCCTCTTTCGTCTCCGCCGGCGTCAGGCCGGCATCCCTCGGTCCAGGCGCACACGCGCCGCCTCGTCAAAGATCTGCCCGAAGCCGGTCAGCGCGACCCGCTC
>JBGSKU010000009.1:0-5356 GCA_041741055.1 Hyphomonas sp. | reverse complement strand
GGCGCTGGGCGCGGCGGCGCCGTCCCCGATCTTGAGCCAGCGCGCCACCAGGCCGACGGTGGTGCTCTGCAGGACCAGGCTGACCAGTACGACCAGGAAGGCGATGTTGAAGAAATTGCCGGGCACGCCCATCATCACCGGGAAAATGGCAAGGTAAATCGGGATCGCCCCGCGCAGGCCGACCCAGCTGATGAACAGCTTCTCGCGCCAGGTGAACGCCTCGAAGGCAAGGCTGAGGAAGACCGCAGCCGGGCGCGCAATGAAGATCAG
Organism: Hyphomonas sp.; assembly: GCA_041741055.1. GTDB lineage: Bacteria > Pseudomonadota > Alphaproteobacteria > Caulobacterales > Hyphomonadaceae > Hyphomonas. The sequence continues at coordinate 5,086 of JBGSKU010000009.1, read as the reverse complement.
GATGAACGACATCAGCAGCGCGTCGGGAATGTCGGCGACAAGCTTGGTGGGGGTCACCAGCAGGCCGAGGATCAGCAGCATGGCGAGCTGGGCGAGCCAGGCCATGCCATCCATGAACTGCTTGACCACCTGTTTGGCGCCGTAGGTGTGATTGCCGAGAATGAGGCCGGCCAGGTAGACGGCAAGGAAGCCCGAACCGCCAAGAATGTTGGCCGCGCCGAAGATCAGCAGGCCGGCGGCCAGGGCGAAGATCGGGTTGAGGCCGAGTTCGAGCTCGATCCGGTCGAACACCAGCGTCAGCATGCGCCCGCCGATCAGGCCGAGCACGGCGCCGATGCCGAACTGCTGCACGAAGCCCGCCGGCACGGACCAGACGGGCGCGCTGGCGGCGCCCGCGACCATCAGGCCGGTGAAGGTCAGTGTCAGGAAAATCGCCATCGGGTCGTTGATGCCGGACTCGACCTCCAGCGTGTTGCCGACCTCTTCCTTGAGCTTGATGCCCTGCTGGCGCAGCAACAGGAACACGGCTGCCGCATCGGTCGAAGCGACGATGGCGCCGAGCAACAAGGCATAGAACGGATCGGTGCCGAGGATGCCCCACATGCCAAGGCCGACAAGGCCGGTGGTGACCAGCACGCCGACACTGGCCAGCAGCGCGGCCGGACGGAAAGCCTGGCGGAAACTCTTCAGCGAGGTGTGCACGCCCCCGTCGAACAGGATGACCGCAAGCGCAAAGGAACAGGCGACATAGCTGAGCGGTACATCGTTGAACACAATGCCGCCCGGCCCGTCTTCGCCGAACAGGATGCCGACGCCGAGGAAGGTGACCAGCAGCGGGGCTCCGATGCGGCGCGAGACGAAGCTCGCAAAGATGGCTGCGCACAGCAGCAGGCCGCAAAAGAAGATCAGCTGGTTGGTCGATTCCATTCGGCCCCGGGCTCTGCGTTCGGATTTTGGTGGTGAGCCCCATCTGGTGGCGCGAGGCGCCCGGCACAACGGCGCCGGTCCGGGAAAAGGCAAAAAAGGCGCAAACAAAAAATTCCCCGTGTGAAAGCACACGGGGAATAATCAGTTCCGGTTGGGGCCCTGAGGGTCAGGCCCTGGCCGGTTGGGCTGCCCCGCCCCAACGGGAGCGCAGACGGAGCAGTCCCGGGAGAAAAGACTACATCGAGTAGCGGGCACCGATCAGGAACTGGCGTCCCGTGTGGCTGTATTCCCGCGTCAGATCGAGGCTGCCGTCGCCGGTGCCGTAGATGCGCTCTTCTTCGTCCGTGAGGTTGATGATCTCGAAGGTGAACGTGAGACGATCATTGACGTTGTAGAAGGACGAGAAGTCGACGTGCGTCGGACCGTACTTGCGTTCCTGGACGTGTCCGTTGCCGCCCGGCTCGCCGATCAGGTAGTCGTCGCGCTTGTTGACGGTGAAGCGGCCGCCATACTGATCGACCTCGTAGTACAGGGTGGCGTTGTAGGAGTTCGGCGACAGGCCCCGCGCATCGTCTGCCGAAACGTGGGTGTAGTTGCCCGTGAAGCCGAAGTTCGAGAGCATGCCCGGCAGGAAAGTGAAGGGCTGCTGGTAGGTCACTTCGAAGCCTTTGACAGCGAAGCCTTCGGTGCTGTTGGTCGGCACGAAGTGCGTGTAGGGCACCGTCGCCGGATCAGCCTGGAAGGACGGATCGTAGGTCGGGTCCGCATAGATGGCGGGCCAGAATTCCGGATCGATCAGCCGCAGCTCTTCTTCCGTGGTCAGGGACGTGACGATGTCCTTGTGGAAGACCGCGGCCGACAGGAGCCCTTCCCCACCGAAATACCATTCGAGGCCGAGATCGATGTCGTTCGACTCGTAGGGGTTGAGACCCGGGTTGCCGAGGTTACCGACCGTCCGGGTGGTGTAGCCGAAGCTCGGGCGGGCGATGTTCAACGAGGACAGGCCCGGACGGGTCATGCTGCGGCCATAGGAGAAGCGGCCGACGAGTTCGTCCGTGATGTCGAGGGCGAGGTTCATCGAAGGCAGGTAGTTGTCATAGTCCCGTTCGACTGTAACCGGCGTGGCGCCGACGACCGCCTCGGAGGTGACCGTGGTTTTCACGTAGCGGATGCCGGCATTGGTGCGCAGCGGCATCCCGGCAAGATCGAACTCGCCGTTCATCTCGACATAGGCGCCGAGGGTCTCCTCGCCGACCGTCCAGCCATCAGCCACCGAGGTGGTGTAGCCCGGAGCGATCAGGCCCGATTGGCGGATGGCGTCGAAGTCGACCACCGGGAAGCGGACCAGCGCAGGGCCGGACAGGCCGTTGCCGAAATCGCTGAACGGGAACGAACGAAGATAGGCGCCCGGATTGGTGATCAGCGGGCTTGCGCCGACGCCTTGCGACGAGGTGACGGACCGGTCGCTATAGGCGAGGCCGACCTTGGTCGAGAACTGGTCGCCTTCGAATGTCAGGTTGACCTTCGAGGTGAAGTTTTCCTTTTCGACCTTGTTGGTGCGGTTCTGGTTGGTCAGCGCATCGACATAGTTGTTGGGATCGTTGACGTCATAGTTGCCGTAATCGACCGCTGCGACTTCGTTGTTCGAATAGTCGTACGAGTAGGTGTGCGGCACCGAGCGGACATAGAAGCGCAGCTCGTCGCGGTCGGCGTCGTTGCGGGCCCAGCCGATCATGCCGTCCAGGACCATCGAGTCGGAGATCTGGTAGTCGCCGGACAGGACGATCTGGTCGAACTTCGAGTCGGAGGTCTGCTGACGGCTTTCGTACCAGGACGTGACGTCCTCGAATGTGCCGGCGACAATGTAGCGGCCGCTCGGATCCAGCGTGAACTCGACCGGCGTCTGGCCGGTGAAGTTGCCTGGATTGCCATGCGTCAGAAGCCATTCCATCGAGTTGTAGCTCTCGCGATCATTGGACAGCTCGGAGTGGAGCAGGTCCAGCGTCAGCTCGATTTCGGTGGTCGGACGCCATTGCAGCGAGCCGGTAACGCCGAGGCGCTGTTGCTCGTTCCCGAAGAAGTCCGCACGCGGAAGACGCGGCGCCCACAGGCAGTCCAACGGGTCAGCAGCAGGGCAGTCGCCAGCCGGCGTGCCGTTGACGATCGGATTTGTATCGGCCCACGAGTCGCCGTTGACATAGGGCGTCGTCCAGCGAACGCTGCCGAAACCTTCCTGACGCACGGAGCGTTCAGAATAAGCGACCGAGAACAGCGCACCGATCGTGTCCTGCGCGAACGTGTTGCTGACCATGAAGGCCAGGCGCGGATCGGCTTCCTTGTTGAGGTCGTTGTAATCGGCCTGTGCGGAGGCCGACATGCTGAAACCGTCGAAATCGAACGGTTTGGCCGAGTACAGATCAACCGTGCCGGCGATCCCGCCTTCTTCGAGTGAAGCAGTCTGGGATTTCTGGACGTCGATGCGGTTGAAGAGTTCTGCCGCGAAGACGTGGAAGTCAAACGAACGGCCGCTGTTGACGGTGATGCCGCCAGAGTCGAGACCGTCACTGCCGGCCGGAACTTCCATGCCGTTCAGCGTGGTGCGTGTGAATTCCGGGCTGAAGCCGCGGAGCGTGATGTTGCGCCCTTATCCACCTTCGCGCGAAATCGCGACACCCGGCACGCGCTGGATGGCCTCGGCCAGGTTGAGGTCGGGAAGCTTGCCGATATCCTCGGCGAGAATGCTCTCGCGGGAGTTCACGGCATCGCGTTTCAGATCCCGGGATTCTGCGAGAGAATTCCGGAAACCGGTTACCACCACGGCCTCAAGTGTGCGTTCCACCTCGGCCTCGTCACCCGCTTCCTGAGCCCAGGCAAAGGGTGCGTAATGCGCGGCGTTTGCGAATGAAACACCTGCTAATAGAGCTATTTTCAGATTCTTGTTCATGGATTTCCTCCCTGTCCGTCCGATATGACACCGGTATCATTTGACATTAGAGGGAATTCGCGTGACCTTGTCAAGATGTTTAAGAAAAGGGCATCGGAGATGGCTGAAAAAGATATCCGGGAAGGTCGCTGGCCAGCGCCCAGGCTTGGCGGTTGCATGCTCTTTCAAGCTTCTCGTTCTGCCACCTTCGATTGTTTTCTTCGAAGCGCTGGTGTAGCGGGCATCGCCGCGTGTCTGACCCTCGGCGCCTGTCAGTCTACGGATAATCTCCTGCGGGTCGATGACGGCTATACCGTGTCGCAGCGCTATCGCGCCCACAAGGCCGAGTTTCCGGAGATTGTCTGGCCGACCCTGTCGGTCGTGACCGGCCAAGCCATCCAGTTCGATATTCCGTATAAGGATTTACCCGGCCGGACCCTGCATCTCGACATCTTCTCGCCGCCCGCCGACCTGAACAATGGGAGCGCCGTTGTTCTGGTGCATGGCGGCGGCTGGCGCTCGGGCAACAAGTCCCACTTCTACCTTTTGGCCAACCTGCTTGCCCAGCGCGGCTATACCGTGCTGCTGCCGGAGTACCGGCTGTCGGTGGAAGCCCCCTACCCTGCAGGCGTGATCGATGTTGCCGACGCGGTAGCCTGGGCCGTGGAGCATTCTTCCGAGTACGGATATGATTCGGGCCGCGTTGCCCTGGGCGGTGGCTCTTCCGGCGGACAGATGGCTGCGCTCGTGGCCTATGCTGCCGATACGCCGCTCTACCGGCCGCCCGCCTCACCGCCGCAAACCCCGTTCGCGATGATCGATCTCGACGGCGTGCTGGATTTCACCACGCCGCTTGCCCTGTCGTTCGAGAACAAGATGAAGGACAAGTCGGTCGCCGGGCTGTGGCTGGAGGGCGCCTATGAGAAGCAGACGGCGCGTTGGAAAGAGGCCAGCGCGGCGACGCATGTCGATGCCGCCTCGCCGCCGACCCTGATCATCAGCAGTGGGCAGGACCGGTTCACGGCGGGCCGCGAAGCCGTGCTCGCCCGGCTGACTGAATTCGGCATCCGCAACCAGTTCATCGAATTCGATGACGTGCTGCACACATTCTGGCTGTTCGAGCCCTACGCCTCGGAAGTTGCCGCCGACATCGACGCCTTCCTTCAGCTGGCCGCGGGCGACCTTCAGCCCGCAACCGGCGCCGCCGAATAACAGAAATCCAGAGAAACGTCCGGG
>JBGSKU010000008.1:0-17125 GCA_041741055.1 Hyphomonas sp. | reverse complement strand
CCTGAGCGCCTTGCCGCCCGCTGACCCAGGCCGGCTCCACTCGTTTGAAAAGTTACACCGGCCTGGACCAGCTATCATAGCTTAGGTGGGGTCAATTTTGGACGCCGATAGGGGGTCAATTTTGCGCGCCGATTGACACTGAGGGCCTGGTCGAGATCGGCTTTGAGATCCTCGGCGCCTTCAATCCCGATGGACAGGCGCACCACATCCGGCGCGGCGCCTGCCGCGATCTTCTGTTCATCCGTGAGCTGACGGTGCGTGGTTGAGGCGGAATGGATCACCAGGCTGCGGGCGTCGCCGAGATTGGCAACATGGCTGAACAATTTCAGCGCCGCGACGAACTTCATGCAAGCTTCATAGCCGCCCTTCAGTTGCACCGTGAACAGGGCGCCGGGGCCTTTCGGCGTGATGCGCGCGGCGCGGTTCTTGTAAGGTGAAGATTTCAGGCCGGGATAGGTGACCGATTTCACCGCCGGGTGTTTCTCCAGCCATTCGGCAATCGCCTGGGCGTTGGCGAGGTGCTTTTCCATCCGCAGGGAGAGGGTTTCGATGCCCATCAGCGTATAGTGCGCGCCTTGCGGGTTCATCGTCATGCCCAGATCGCGCAGGCCGATGGCGATACCGTGAAACGTGAAAGCGGCCGGGCCAAAGGTCTCGTGGAACTTCAGGCCGTGATAGGCCGGCTCAGGTGCAGAGAGGGAAGGGAACTTGTCAGATGCCGACCAGTCGAACTTCCCGGAATCCACCACGGCGCCGCCGGTGACAGTACCGTTGCCGGTCATGTATTTCGTCAGCGAATGAACCACCAGTGTCGCGCCGTGCTCGATGGGGCGGCAGACGTAAGGCGTGGCCGTCGTGTTGTCGACAATCAGCGGAATGCCGGCGCTGCTGGCAATCTTCGCAATCGCGTCGAGATCGGTGATGTAGCCGCCGGGATTGGCGATCGTCTCGCAGAAGATCGCCCGCGTTTCACTGTCGATGGCGGCTTCTACCGCCTTGAGATCATCGAAGTCCACGAACTTTGCCGACCAGCCGAACGTTTGAAGGTCTGTGTGAACTGGGTGATCGTGCCGCCGTACAGGCGTGTCGAGGCGACGATGTTGCGCCCCGGCGCCATCAGCGGAAACAGCGCCATGATCTGCGCTGCATGCCCCGATGAGCAGCAGACCGCCCCAGCACCGCCTTCCAGGGCGGCGATCCGGTTCTGCAGCGCGCCGACGGTCGGGTTGGTCAGGCGTGAATAGATGTAGCCGACTTCCTGCAGGCCGAAGAGTGCGGCGGCATGGTCGGCATCGCGGAAGACATAAGCTGTGGTCTGGTAGATCGGCACCTGGCGTGCGCCCGTAGCCGGGTCCGGCTCGGTTCCGGCGTGAACCTGCAAAGTGTCGAAGTCAAATTCCCTGGTGTCGCTCATGGCGTGTCTCCCCTGTCCTGTTTGCTTCCGGAGGTCCGGATACGGATTACTTGAACGTGTCGCACTGATTGGGGTCACCGGAATTGTAGCCCCGGCCCAGCCATTCCATCCGCTGCGCGGCGGTGCCATGGGTGAACGCTTCCGGCGTAACACGCCCTTGCATGCGTTGCTGGATCATGTCGTCACCGATCGCCTGCGCGGTCTTGAGGCCTTCCTCCATGTCGCCCCGTTCCAGCGCGACCGATCCGCCAGATACGTCTGCGGCGCGGGCTGCCCAGACGCCGGCATAGCAGTCCGCCTGCAATTCCAGGGCGATGGAATACTGGTTGGCCTCTTCCTGGCTGCGCGCAGCTTTCTGCGCATTCTGGACCTGCTGCGAGGCGCCAGTCAGGGTCTGTACATGGTGGCCGAATTCGTGCGCGATGACATAGGCGCGGGCAAAGTCGGCGCCCGAGGCGCCCAGCTTGGTTTCCATTTCCTGCCAGAAGGAGAGGTCCAGGTACACGGTCTGGTCGGCGGGGCAGTAGAACGGACCCATGGCGGACTGGCCATAGCCGCAGCCAGTATTCGTGCCCTGTTCGTACAGTACCACGGTTGGTTGGACGTAGCCGGGCAGGGCCTGTGACCAGACGTCGTTGATATTGGCGCCGATCACGTCGACGAATAGCCCGGCCTCGTCTGCTGGCGTGCCTTCGACACCCGCCTGCTGCTCGCCGGTGATCTGCTCGCCGCCGCCCAGAACGGCCTGGGTCTGCGACGGGTCGATACCGAACACGAAATAGCCGATCAGCGCGATCACAATGACGCCCAGTCCGCCGCCAGCCGCTGCGCCGGGCCCAAGCCCGCGCCGGTCTTCCACATTGCCGCCACGGCGTCCGCCTTGCCATTTCATGTCACGTTCTCCCTTGGGCAGGCGCGCCTGCCGACCTTCCCCCTCCTTGTACAGCCAAGCTGGCTGGGAGGGCCAGCCCTTCGCGCCGTTTGCCTGAAGGACGAGAGGCTGGCATCTTGGCAGAAGTCGAAGCTTCCGGAGCCCCGCCCATGCGCCTCAACCAAGTCACCCTACCGTGTACGGATTACGCCGCCAGCGTGTCCTGGTGGCAGCGTTTCGGCCTGAAGCTGATCGTCGATTCGCCGCCCCACTATGCCCGGTTCGAATGTCCCGCCGAAGAGGGGGAGGAGCCGGCTACGCTGTCGATCCATCAGGTCGAAGCACCGCTGACCATCGATTGGCCAGCTGTGTATTTCGAGGTGAATGACGTTTTCATCGAGGTTGGCGGGCGCTGCATGGCGGGCATCCATCCGCTGGGCGAGCCGGAACGCAAGGACTGGCTTTGGACCGAAGCCTGGTTCAAAGATCCGGCCGGCAACCGCGTCTGCCTCTACCGTGCGGGCAAGAACCGCCGCTTCCCGCCCTGGCGGGTGGACGCGCCCGAAGCGCCCTGAACCTTTGCCAAGTCTGCTTGCGACCGCCAGATCGAGTCCTGGATTCAGCCGCCGGCGAAACGGATGTCGTCTGCGGCGGCGGCACGCTTGGCCGTTTCGCGGGCGGTGTGGGCGCATTTGGCGCCCTGGCGCTTGTGCGGCTTGCACAGGAGACAGCCGGAGCGGGTCGACTTGGGACCCTTGCGTTTGAAATTGGCCATGCCACTGCCTCCTGGATCGGGGGCGCGTTTATCAAAGCTCACTGAATGGTCCCTGAACGGACCTAGCGCTCTTTCGGGTCGAGGGCATCGCGCAGGCCATCGCCGATGAAGTTCAGGCACAGTAGTGTGACCGACATCGTGACGGCCGGAGCGATCAGCATCCAGGGCTTGTCGTCCATCATGTTCGCGCCGTCCGCGATCAGCACGCCGAGCGAAGTCAGTGGTTCGTTGACACCAAGTCCGAGGAAGGACAGGAAGCTCTCCGCGAGGATCACGACCGGGATGGTGAGTGTCACGTAGACGGCCACCGGGCCGATCACGTTCGGCAGGATGTGGCGAACGATAATACCGGTCTGCGACACGCCCGCGGCGCGGGCAGCCTCGATGAACTCCTTGCCTTTGATGGACAGCGTCTGGCCGCGCACGATCCGGCTCATCGTCAGCCATTCGATGGCGCCGATTGCGGCAAAGATCAGCACGATGTTGCGCTCGAACACGGTGAGCAGCAGGATCACGAAGAAAATGAAGGGCAGGGCGTAGAGCACGTCCACGATGCGCATCATGAAGTTGTCGATGCGGCCGCCGAGATAGCCGGCCACGGCGCCCCAGGTCACACCGATGACGAGGCTGACGATGGTGGCCACCACACCGACCAGCAGCGAGATGCGCAATCCGATCAGCAGGCGGGCGAGGAGATCGCGGCCCTGCAGGTCCGTGCCTAAAGGGTGCATGCCTTCCCAGGTTGGCGGGATGGTGCGCAAGTCGGAAATCGTGCGGTAATCGTGCACCCACACCATCGGCCCGAAAGCGGCGATCAGCACAATGATTCCGAACAGGATCATCGAGAAGACGGCCGCCTTGTTGCGCAGGAGGCGCATCCGCGCGTCGTCCCACAGCGAGCGGCCTCCCTGAATGGCCTGGGTCACCGCTTCGACGCGGCCGGTCGGATCAAGAACTGGATCGAGCGAGGCCATCAGTCGTATTTCACTTTGGGGTCAAGCATGGCGTACAAGATGTCTGCCACGAGGTTCAGGAGGATGATCAGTCCGGCGTAGACGATGATCGCGCCCATCACGAGCGTGTAGTCGCGGTTCAGTGCGCCGTTGACGAAATAGCTGCCGAGGCCCGGCAAGCCGAACAGTTTCTCGATCACGACCGATCCGGTCATCACGCGGGCCATGGCGGGGCCGGCATAGGACACCAGCGGCAGCATTGCCGAAGGCAGGGCATGACGGGTAATCACATGCCATTCCGACAGGCCCTTGGCGCGCGCGGTGCGGATATGATTGGCGTGCATGGTCTCGATGATCGAGGCGCGCATCAGGCGCGAGATGATGGCCACCTGCGCCAGCGCCAGGGTCGCGATCGGCAGGGTCATATTATTCCAGTTCATCCCGATATTGGGATAGGTGCCGAGCCCGCCGACGGCGAAGAAGCCGGTGCCGATGGCGAAAACCAGGATAAGGATCGGTCCGATCACGAAACTCGGCACGGAGATGCCGACCATCGCGATGCCCATGACACCGTAATCCGTTGCGGAGTTCTGCCTCAGCCCCGCAAATACCCCGAGTGCGGTGCCGAGGATCAGCGAGATGAACATCGTGAGCGCGCCGATGGTTAGCGAGACGGGCAGGCCGTCCGCTATCAGGTCGTTCACGCTCTTGCCGAGGGTCTTGTAGGAGGGGCCGAAGTCGCCCTGGATCACGCCGCCCACATAGTTGAGGTATTGCTCGTGCAGAGGCTTGTCGAGGCCGAACTTGGCCGCAATGGCGCGTTCGGTCTCGGGCGGCAGCTTGCGTTCACCGTCGAATGGGCCGCCGGGCGCGGCGCGCATCATCAGGAAGGCCATCGTGATGATCGCGAGCATGGTCGGGATCGCAATCAACAGGCGCCGGAACGTATAGCCCCAGGGAATCCTTCGAAAAGCGCGTTGCAGCATCGTCACGGAACGGAAATGCCTCTGGTCACAACAGGTTGAACGGTTCGAGCGTTTACGCCCGCTTGGCAGGGGCCCATACATTCCTTAGCTTGTGAAGCGCAGCGATCAAGCGATGTCCTGCACTCAAGGAGAATCCCCCATGGCCGATATTCGCCAGGTAACGCCGGATTTTGCGGTTGCACCGCAACTTTCCGAGGCTGATCTCGAGGCCGTTGCGAAAGCCGGCTTCAAGACTTTGATCGCCAATCGCCCGGATGGGGAAGGCGGCGTCGACCAGCCGCGCATGGGCGCGATTCGCGCAAAAGCCGAATCCCTGGGCCTGACATTCGCCGCCCTGCCGTTTTCCGGTGCGCCCACCCCCGAAATTGTCGAGCGAATGGGACACATTCTCAATGAAGCGCCGCAGCCTGTTTTGGCCTATTGCCGGACCGGCACTCGCTCAATCACCGCCTGGGCCCTTGTGCACGCTGGACAAGGCGCCGGGGACGACATTATCGACGCGGCCGCAGGCGCGGGATACGACCTTTCGAGTCTGCGCGAACTGCTGTGAGACAGCGCAACTGACACAGTCGCGCCGTATTGCAGGTATTGATGCCGAAGCCGAGCCGTGCGAGGCGTCGGACCCTGAAAACAATCCGGCCAGCGCGAGCGGCAAACCGGGAGTAGAACTCATGTCAGGCCGCATGTGGACCGACGATTTCAAGATCGATCAAGGCGTGATCCTGGTGAAGAAGACCGGCGCGCGAATCGTGCCCGACCTTGCACTGCTGCACAGCATCTTCACCTGGTTCTGCTTTTACTTCTTCGTCCAGAACTGGCGCACCTGGCGCCTGATAACAGGGCACAAGCGCCCAACCATCGCCTTCTTCCCCGACAAGCCGCGCCCCTGGTATTTCATCTGGTCGGTCATGCACGTCTCGGGTGCCAAACTGGTCGAGGATCCGACCACCGCCGACATCGTGATGCAGTTTGACGATTCGACCGAGACAGTGAACGGCACGCCTTCAGTCAAGCCCGGCGCCCACGTCCTCAACTTCAACTGCAACGACATTTCCAAGTCGCGCGTGGCGCAGGCGTTCGAAGCCGCAGCGGGCTATTCGCTGAGCGTCGATCCTCTCACTTTCGAAGGACGGATGGTCGAGAAATCCGAGGCCAATGCCGCCCACGACGGGCGAATCATCGAAGGTCCCCAGGACGAAGCTATTCCGGGCAAGGCCTACCAGCGCCTCATCGACAACGAGATTCCGGGCGGCCTGGTCGAAGACCTGCGCTGCTGCCTCGTTGGCGGAACACCCATTGTCGTCTTCCGAAAGCGCCGCCCGCTGGAGCGGCGCTTTCTCAACGAAAACGTCCAAGTTTTGCTCGACGAGCCCAAGAATTGCTATTCCGCCGATGAAATCCGCGTGATCGAGGCCTTTGCAGCAGATATCGGGCTCGACTGGGGTGGGGTTGATGTCCTACGCGATCGCACGTCGGGACGAATCTTCATCGTCGACGCGAACAAGACGGACATGGGTCCGCCGGTTGCGCTGAAACTGGGCAGCAAGTTGCGGGCAACGCGGCGAATGGCCAGGGCTTTTGCGGAGACCTTCGCGCCGAAGAAGCGTTGATCCGTTCCGGTCGTCCGTCATCTGAAGGTTTCTGAACGCATGGCCATCCCTTTCGTCCGCGGTATTGAATTCGAGTACGGCCGCGTTGATCAGGTCTCGCCGCTGATACGCCGCGTGATTGCGAACAATCCTGGTCCATTCACCTATGTCGGCACCGGAGTGTACATTATCGGCACGGGCGAAGTTGCGGTCATTGATCCGGGTCCGATGAAAGAAGAGCATTTCGACGCGCTGAAAGCCGCATTGCAGGGCGAGCGCGTCACCCACGTCCTGGTCACGCACGGCCACTCGGACCACTCGCCGTTGGCGCAGCCGCTCGCCGAATGGGCTGGCTGCAAGACCTATGCGAAGGATTGCGGCGTCCACACGGCCAAGGACGAGCTTGGCAGCCCGGACGATCTCGGCTTCACGCCGGATGTGCGCGTTGGCGACGGCGATGTCTTGTCGGGGCCGGGCTGGACCATCGACGTGATCGAGACGCCGGGCCACACGATCAACCATCTCTGTTTTGGCCTGCGCGAAGAGAACGCCTGCTTCTCGGGTGATCACATCATGGGCTGGTCGACGACCGTCGTGGCGCCTCCGGACGGCAATATGGGCGCCTATATGCGCAGCCTCGAAAAAGTCCGCCGGATGGGATTTGAAACCCTCTGGCCGACCCACGGCGATCCGGTTCGCGGCAAGGCGTTCGTCGAGACTTTCATCACCGAATATGCCAATCACCGCAAAGCCCGCGAGGCGGCTATCGTGGCCGAACTGCGAGGCGGGGAAACCTCGATCCCGGCCATGGTGGCGCGCATGTACGTCGACGTGGATCTGCGGCTGCATCCGGCGGCAGCCATGAGCGTTCTGGGCCACATGCTGGACCTGATCGAGCGCGGTGTTGTGGCGACGCCGGACAGCGCGCCGACGGTACGCTCACGGTTCGAACTGGTCGCCGCGCGAGCCTGAATTCTGCTCATCGACCGTTCATGACAGCGCCTTAAGGCTATGCAACCTGCTGTGCCTCTGGCAGCTAAGGGGCAACGCTAAACGCTTTGAACGCGGGATGACGCCTTGGGCGCGCCGGCGTTCCAGATCAGGAGATGCCATCCGATGACCACTCGCCGCTCGATTCTGTCCGCTTCCATTCTGGCCCTTGCCGCCATCGGGCTCGCCGCCTGCGGCGGGGGAGGAACGAAAGAGAAGCCCGGCGATGTGCCGACGCTGCGGCGCGGCATCTCGGCCCAGGTTGACACGCTCGATCCGCACAAGTCTTCGGCGCAATGGGAAAACATCATCATCGGCGATATGATGATCGGCCTGATGACAGATGGTGCGGACGGCAAGCCCGAACTCGGCATGGCGACGAGCTACGAAGTCGATGACACTGGAACGGTCTGGACCTTCCATCTCGGCGACTATGTCTGGTCTGACGGCACGCCGGTTACGGCCAACGATTTCGTCTACGCCTTCCGCCGCCTTCAGGACCCGACGGTCGCGTCGCAATACGCCTCGCTGCTCTGGCTGGTGAAGAATGCCGAAAAGGTGAACTCACGCGAACTGCCACCCGAAGAGCTCGGAATCCGCGCGATTGATGCCAAGACGGTCGAGATCACTCTTGAAAATCCCGCGCCTTATCTGCTCGGCCTGCTCACCCACTACACGACCTTCCCGGTCCCCCAACATGTGGTCGAGCAGCATGGCGACGCCTGGATCCAACCGCAGAACATCGTTGTCAACGGGCCTTACAAGCTTGTCTACTGGCGCACCGGCGACCAGCTGGTGGCCGACAAGAACCCCACCGGGTTCGGCGCTGCGGACGCCTGCTTCGACCGGGTCGCCTATTTCGAGATCGCGGACGAGAACGCCTACGAGAACAAGATTGCCGCCGGCGAACTTGACATCAACAACGCCTTCTCCGGTCCGCGCCAAACGGAAATCGAAGCGAAATTCCCGGGCTGGGTGCGCACTTCGCCGGGCCTGCTGACCACCTATTGGAGCTTCAACCAGACCAAGCCGCCGTTCAATGACATGCGCGTACGCAAGGCGCTGTCGATCGCGCTCGACCGCGACTTCATGGTGCGCAACGTCATGACGCCGGGCTTCATGCCGGCCTATGCTCTGGTGCCGCCCACCATCGCGAACTATGACGTGCCGCGCCCTGAGCTGGACTGGAAAGACCAGCCACGCTCCGAACGCCTGGCCGAATCGAAGCGCCTGCTGGAGGAAGCAGGCTACGGCCCGAACAATCCACTGAAGTTCGAGTTCATCCACCGCAACACCGGCGACAACCCGAAAGTCGCTCCCGTGGCGCAGTCCAACTGGGCCGAGATTGCCCCCTGGGTGCAGCCGGAAATCGTGCGCCAGGAAACCAAAGTGCTCTATTCTCGCCTGCGTCTGACCGACTTCCAGATTTCGGATGGCGCCTGGCTCGCCGATTTCGACGACCCTATCAACTTCCTGTACCTGCTGGATTCGAAGACTGGCCAGCAGAACTACGGCAAGTATTCGAACCCCGAATATGACGCGCTGCTCGCCGACGCGAAAAACCAGCTGGACCTGAAAAAGCGCGCCGAACTGTTCGCGGAAGCCGAAAAGCTGATGCTGAACGAGTACCCCATCTCGCCGATGTGGGTGCAGGTGACCCAGAACCTTGTCGATCCGACGCTCACCGGCTGGGTGGAAAACGCAAAGGACAACCACCGCTCGCGTTTCCTTTGTCGGGACGGTATGAAGACGCCGTGAATTCCGGTTCCCGGGGAGGGGTCCAATGGAAAGTGAAGCCGAAGCCGCTGGGTTAGCCTCGGTTGGCGGTTTGGATAGCGGAACCCACCACCCGGTCCAGAGCGGCACGGCCTGTCGCAATTGTGGCACGGTAATTCCGATGCGCTATTGCTCGAATTGCGGGCAGCTCGGCGCGGACTTCCACCGTCCGGTGTGGGACTTGGTCGCCTCCAGTATCGGTGACATGTTCTCGCTGGATGGCCGGCTGTGGCGGACCCTGCCGAAGATGATGCTGCGTCCTGGGCGGATGACGCGGGAATATATCGATGGCAAGCGGTCACGCTACGTCCCGCCCTTCCGGCTGTTCCTGCTGACTTCGGTGATCTTCTTTCTGACGATGTTCTGGGTGCTGGAGCACCAGCCCTGGATGAAGGAGCTGAAATTCACGCCGGACAGCATGCCATCGGGCACGTTCGTGGTGGCGGGGGACACGCGTGTGGACCTGAATCGGCCGGCCAGCATTGAAACGCTCAAAACCCAGCTCGACGAACAGGACTTGTCACCTGTGCGGCGCGCCGAGCTGGAAGCAGCGATCAATCAGGCCGAAGCGGCAGGGGAGATGACCTCGCTCGTGTTCAAGCCGGACGGTTCGATCGACCGCGAGGCCCTCAAACAGTCCGTCATCGAGTCCAACCCCGACATGACACCGGCCGAACTTGCCACGGCGCAGGCGGCGGCTGAGCGGTTTGCCAATCTTTATGAGAACCAGGAACGGTTCGCATCGCGGATGAAAGAGTGGGCGCCGCGCTTCACGCTGCTGTTCCTGCCCATCTTTTCGTTCCTGTTGGCTCTGTCCTACGCGTGGCACCGCAAGCGCTACTTTTATGACCATCTGATCACAGGTCTGCATTTCCAGACATATGTCTATGTTCTGATCACGCTGATGCTGGTCTTGTCGGCCTTGGTGCCTTCGGCCGCGCCATTTGCCGCCGGCGGCACATTTGTGGTCCTGTACGCTTATCTGATGCGCATGTTGCGCGTGACCTACGACACCGGCCACATCATGTCATTCCTGCGGACGGGATTCCTGCTGACCGCGGCGCTGATGGTCCTGACGCTGCTTGCGGTCGGGCTGGTGATCTTGAGCTTTTTCCTGACCTGAACCGGGCAGGGGACTAGGATTCGCGGGTCACCCGGACCGTGCGGCCGTTGTCGAGCTTCATCTTGAAACTTCCGAGCGCCGCTTTCCGGACTACCGCCGTCTTCGCGCCCTTCGCGCGCAGCTCATACGTATCGGTCACCCGCCAGACCTGGCCGTTGTCCAACGTCACGAGAGTTTGACCGATCGCATTTTTCTTGACCGACACGACCCCAGCCTCGATTTCCTCGATCTCGGCGAGTTGCTTGTCCCCCGATTTTTCAGCGAGGCGCCCTATCGCAGGCAGGCTGAAGGTCGGCAAGCCGAACGAATCCTTCTTCACGCGTTGAACCTCTTCGCGTGTGATCGTCGTGAACTCCCCCGCGTCCGAAGCGGTCTTGAGGCGTCCCGCGGCCTCGTCGTAGCAGGCCAACCGATCAGCATCGGAAGAGATCGCGGCGCAGGCAAAGATCCCGTCCATCGTTTCGAGTTCCGCAAAGGCAGCGGGTGCGAGCATGGACAGGGCGACAATGAAGGCAGGCAAGCGATACATGACAGCTCTCTTGGTTCTCTCTGATATTCGGACTTGAACGTGTCAGCGCCCGTTCGCGGATGGTCCGGCAGGGTCTGCATTGCTCAATTAAAGGCCCAGAAAACCGATCGCGCAAGCGGGCTGTGCACAACCGGCATCCTGCAGCCGTCAGGGCCAAACGGGCCGGTCGGCGGGGGCATGGTTTGCCTTCGAGAACGACAATTGTGACGCATGTGATGCCAATCAGTCACACTATTGCTTTTTCGACATAATCGGCGGGTAGCGCGGGTTGACGGTTGCCGACTAATTATTGCTAGTCACGCCCAAGGTCTGGCGTTCGCGCCGGATTCGCGCCGAGGGGGCGCAGTCAATCGACAATTTTTTGTCCGGAGGTTCAGGTGGACGATCGAAAACTGAAATCTAAGTTGTTCATGTCGACATTCTTGGTCGGCATGGTGTCCGGTGCAGGGCTTCTCAGCCCAGCTGTAGCTCAAGGTAGTGACGAAGTTGTGACGGTTGCGGATGCCGCGACCGAAACCGACGAAGTTGCCCGCCAACAAACCGTGACCGTCACCGGTTCGCGTATCCAGCAGACCAACCTGAGCTCGGCTGTGCCGGTCTCGACCTTCAACGCTGCACAGATCGAACTGTCGGGCGCCGTGAACGTGGCCGACGTGCTGCGTCAGCTGCCGGCAACCGGCGTCTCGGGCATCAGCTCGGGCAACTCGAACTTCACCACCACGGCTTCGGGTATCAACACCCTTGAGCTGCGCAACCTGACCGAAGACCGCACGCTGGTCCTCGTCAACGGTCGTCGCTTCGTCGGCGGTGTGCCGGGCAGTTCGATCGTCGACTTCAACCAGATCCCGACCGAGTTCATCGACCGGATCGACGTCATCACCGGTGGTGCTTCGGCCGTTTACGGTTCGGATGCTCTGGCTGGCGTGGTCAACGTGATCCTGAAGAAGGACTTCGAAGGCCTCACCTTCTCGTCGCAGGCTGGTATCACGGACGCTGACGACAACGAAACCTATCGCGCAAACATCACCGCCGGCTCGAGCTTCGCTGACGGCAAGGGTAACGCGATCCTCTCGTTGGGCTGGTCGACCAATAACGGCGCCTTCTTCCGGGATCGTCCGGGACAGGGCAACGATGACATCGACTACACGGCCTTCACGGGTGACGTTGCCGACTTCGGCACGCTTGTTTCGGACCTCCAGGGTTTCCCGTTCTTCTCGTCGTTCAGCGAGCGCGGCCGTTTCTTCGGCCCCGGCGTTGGCAACCGCACAGTAGACGAGTCAACCGGCGGCACGTTCCGTAACTTCTCAACGGCGGTCGACGGTTTCGATCGTCAGCAGTTCCGCGCCATGACGACCCCGACCGAGCGCATCACGGCCGCCGCTGTGATCAATTACGAAGTTTCGCCGCTGTTCAACTTCTTCTCGGAAATCAACTACGCGACGACCGACACGAGCTCTGAGCTCGAGCCGTTCCCGCTGGGCAGCGACTCGATCTATGGCACGCTGGCTTTCTGTGTCGATGCTAACGGTGACGCGGCCCCGAATGGCGACCCGAGTGTCGCCCGGTGCATTAACGGTGCGCCGATCACGGGTGCTTACGTTCCGGAAGCCTTCCGGGCCCAGATCCGTGCGGCCAACCCGGGCCTCGCTGACGAAGATCTCGTGTACAGCTTCGCGCGCCGTACGACCGAAGTTAACGCTCGCGGTGCAGAGAACACCCGCCAGACCGCTCGTATCGTTGCGGGCTTCGACGGCGAGTTTGAAAACGGCGTCAACTACGAAGTCAGCCTCAACTGGGGTCGCACGACGCAGAACCAGGAATCGACGGGCGGTATCGACGTTCGCAACTTCCAACAAGCGCTCGATTCGATCGTCGTTGGCGGCGAGATTGTTTGCCGTGACGAAGTCGCACGCAATCAGGGTTGCGTTCCGATCAACATCTTCGGTGCTGGTAGCATTTCGCCGGAAGCCGCCGCTTACGTGCGTGCTGACTCGAAGTACGATGCGACCATCGAGCAGGTGGTGTTCAACGCATACCTCTCGGGCGACACGACGCCGATCGGTTTTGAGTTGCCGGCAGGTCCTGTGTCCTGGGTGGCAGGCTACGAATGGCGCGAGGAGTCTTCGGAAGAACTTCCGGATGCCCTTTCGCAAAGCGGCCTGAACGCGGGCAACGTGACCCCGATCACCAAGGGCAGCTACGACGTCTATGAATTCTTCGGCGAACTTCAGGTTCCGCTGCTGAAAGACGCTCCGCTTGCCAAAGAACTGACCGCGAAACTTGCGGCACGTCAGTCGACCTACTCTTCGGTTGGTGACACTTTCGCATGGTCGGGCAACCTGGAATGGTCGCCTGTCGAGCAGATCCGCTTCCGCAGCCAGTACGCTGAAGCTGTTCGCGCTCCGAACATCTCTGAAGCCTTCTCGGGCCTCGGCGAAACGTTCGCAACGGTTTCGGATCCTTGCAACGGCCTGACCCTGGTTGCCGGTACGCCGACCTTCGGTACGACCGATCCGGACGATCTGCGCATTGCGTCGATCTGCTACGCTGACCCGCTGGTCGCGGCCCGCGTTGCCCGCGACGGCAGCCTGACGCTCAGCCAGCCGGAACTGCAAGGCACCGGCGGTCTGGTCGGCGGCGCTCTGGCCGGCGGTTTCGACCTGAAGCAGGAAGAAGCGACCACATTCACGATCGGTTTCGTGCTGAACCCGAACTGGAATTCGTGGCTCGAGCCTTTCGTGCTTTCGGTTGACTACTTCGACATCGAAATCACCGACGCCATCGGCACCCTGGGACGCAACACCTCGCTGAACCGTTGCTATGGCAACGGCGACTCGTCGGTGACGACGTTCGATCCGAACAGCGCCTTCTGTCAGAACGTCATCCGCTTCAACGTGGGACCGTTCCTTGGTGCAACCGATCAGGTGAACTCGTTCAGCCAGAACCTTGCCTCGATCAAGACCACCGGTATTGATGTGCAGGCGAGCTACATCTTGAGCCTGAACGATCTGTTCAAGACTGCGACTCCGCTGGGCGACTTGGCTCTGTCGGCCAACTACCAGTACCTCGACAAGTACGAGTCGGAAGCCTTCCCGGGCGCCGGCACGGGCAACTCGGAAGGTTCTCTTGGCTTGTCACAGAACGAAGGCCTGTTCGGCGCTGTTTACACCAATGGTGCGCTGACGGTTGCCGTTGACACGACCTGGGTTGGAGCGAACGAAGAAGACTATGGCTTCCTCAACGCACCGATCGAGTTCGACGACACCTACTTCACGGACGTTCAAGTGCGTTATCGCATGCTGAACGACACCGTGACGCTGGTGGGCGGTGTCGATAACATCGCAGACGAGTTCGTCTACGCGGGTGTCGGCCTCGTCGGTGCAACCGGTCACTACACCGATCCGGACGTCTATGATGCTCTCGGCCGTCGCTTCTACGTCGGCTTCCGTCTCGACTTCTAAGTCGTAAGGACGCATTCCAAACAGGAACGGCGGCTCTCCGGAGCCGCCGTTTTTTTGTTTCAGAACAGGGCGATGCGGGGCGGTCTGAAGCTGACCATGAGTGCCCAACTGCGGGCGCCGCGGTATCATCCTGGGTTCGGGATCAGATCATTTCAGCTCGCGCACGAGCGTCTCTCAGTCCGCACGCCAGCGGGCAAAGAGCGCAGTGGGCAGCAGGCGGTCGCCGCCTGTCTGCGGCAAGGCCATCTCGCCCTGTTCGAGGATCCCTCCATAGGCCGCCATGCGGTCGGCCAGGGTCTGGGCGAGAGCGAGGTAGGACAGGCGCACAGCGTAGGCCGTGGCGATAACGAAGAGGGGACTGTCGGTCAGCAGTGATTGCACCCCGTCCAGAAGGGCGGGCAGATCTTCCTCGAAGCGCCAGGTCTCGTTGTTGGTGCCGCGGCCGAACTTGGGCGGGTCGAGCACGATGGCGTCATACCTGTTGCCCCGGCGTTGCTCGCGCGAGACAAACTTCATGGCGTCGTCCGCGATCCAGCGGATCGTACGATCGTCCAAGCCCGAGAGCGACTGGTTCTCCTTGCCGTAACCGTTGGATTTCGGACTGGCATCAAGGTGGACAACTTCGGCGCCCGCCGCAGCGCAGGCGAGCGACATCATGCCGGTATATCCGAACAGGTTCAGCACTTTCACAGGGCGGTTTGCGGCGCGGATCAGGTCCTGTGCAAATCGCCAGTGTACGGAGTGTTCCTGGAACACGCCCATGTGGCGGAAAGCGGTACGCCGCGCCGTGAAGGTGAGGCCGTTCCAGTGCATCGGCCAGCTTTCGGCGGCGCGTGGTGACAGGATTTCCCACTGGCCTGCGCCGTCTTCGTCCGGGCCCTTGGCGGCAAAGCGCGCGTCGGCTTTCCAGCTCTGCACCGGCCTGGCCGGGTTCCAGAAGGCCTGCGGATCGGGGCGGATGACGGTCTGGCTTCCGAAGCGCTCGAGTTTCTGCAGATGGCCGGAATCGAGAAGGGCATAATCCTCCCAATCATTGGCGACGAGCAGGCGGGTTTCGGTCTTCATCAGGCATATCCCCGCTGGCGCCAGGCTTCGTAGATCATGATGGCCGTCGCTTGGGCGAGGTTCAGGCTGTCGGCCCCGCCGCGCATGGGAATCAGGGAGAGGTGATCGCAGGCCGCCTCGACGTCCGCCGGAAGGCCCGCCTGTTCGTTGCCCATGATGATTACCGATGGGGCGGTGAAGGGGGCGGCGTCGTGGCGGATCGTGCCGTTGACGCTCGCCGCCGTAAGGCTGAGGCCCTTGGCCCGCCTCCAGGCGTCGAAGGCATCAAAGCTTGCCTCGGCGAATGGCATATCGAAGATTGATCCCATGGAGGCGCGCACGGCTTCGAAACTGTAGGGGTCGCAGCAGGTGCCAAGCAGGATGACGCCGCTCGCACCGGCGCAGTCAGCCGTGCGCAGGATGGTGCCGAGATTGCCGGGATCGCGCACTTCATACAATGCCACATAAAGGGGC
Source organism: Hyphomonas sp. (assembly GCA_041741055.1). Classification (GTDB taxonomy): domain Bacteria; phylum Pseudomonadota; class Alphaproteobacteria; order Caulobacterales; family Hyphomonadaceae; genus Hyphomonas. The sequence goes on along the minus strand of JBGSKU010000008.1, from coordinate 1,140 downwards.
GCAGCCGAGCTGGGAGCTGGCAGGGCGCCAGGCGCGATGTGGCGTTGGCGGAACGCGGCGACGACGCTTTGCGCATTGTCCTTCTGGGTAATCTTGGTCATCAGGCGCTCCGGCGCCAGCACGACGCGCGCTCCGGAGACGTCCGCCGTGCGGACAAGGGCGGCAATCTGGGGGCGGTCGGCCATGTCCGCTGCGACAACAACGGTTTCGGCCGTCCAGCCCCGGGCCAGGCCTTCACCCACAATCCGTGCGCCTTCTGCCAGAAAAAGGCCGGATTCAACCCGTTCTTTCTTCCGCTCGAGGCCTTTGAGCGCCTTGATGAGTGGGTTTGACGGGCTGGTCAGCAGTTCGGGCGGGCGTTTCATGGGGTGGGCAGCCTGTGGCCTGGTATCTTGCAGTTCGTTAAGGGATAGGGCATCCCAAGGAGAAGGGACAATGATTACAGGAGGTCAGCGACGTCGTGCGCCTGCTTGACTACCTGACGGGTCTCGTTTCGCTATTGGCCCTGCCCTTTATCGCGTGGTGGGGTGTGAACCAATCCCCCCAAAGTGCCGCGGCGCTGGAGGCCGCCCTCCAGACGAAGGCCGCGCAGTCCTTGCAGCAGGCTGGGATAGACTGGGCCGTTGTGAAGATGGATGGCCAGACTGCGATTCTGACCGGGGCTGCGCCGTCTGATGACGCGGTCGAGGAAGCGGCCCGCATCGTCCTGCGCAGCAGTGGTCGAGGTGGCCTGTTCATCGGCGGCGTCGCGCAGGTCACCAACCGGGTCGAAGCCGCAGAACCTGTCTATCCCTATTTCTGGACGGTCGAGAAATTGGCCGATGGCGGCTTGATGTTGTCCGGTTACGTTCCGTCCCGCGCGGCACGCGCCGCTCTGGTGCAGGAAGCCGAGGCGATTGCGAGCGGTCCGGTGGTTGACCAGATGACGCTGGCGGCGGGCGCGCCGGGTGGCAACTGGCAGGGCATGGCGCGGTTCGCGATCGAGCAGGTTGCCGCACTGGATAGCGGCAGTGCGGCGCTTGACGACACCACTTATACACTGCGTGGCACCTTGGCCGACGACGCGCTGCGTGGGCGCCTCTCCAAGTCTGCCCGCGCGGTGGCGGCGCCGTTCTCGGGAACGGCCCTGATCGGGGGCGC
>JBGSKU010000007.1:0-3480 GCA_041741055.1 Hyphomonas sp. | reverse complement strand
GAGGCTGCAATTGCCGCCGCCGAAGCGACCCGCGAAAGCGCGCAATATCGCCTCGACCAGCGGGACGTGACGGCAGGCGCCGCCGGACGGGTGGAAGATGTGTTCCGGCGTCCCGGTGAATATGTGACGCCCGGCACGCCGGTGATCGCGCTCCTGCCGGATGACGGGCTGAAGGTACGCTTCTTCGTTCCGCAGGCGGAGCTTCCGGCGCTGGAGGTCGGGCAGACCGTGCGCGTCAAGGCCGATGGACTCGCCCAGCCGGTGGAGGCATCGATCAGCTATATTGCCGCGACGGCGGAATACACGCCGCCGGTGATCTATTCCCGCGACGCCCGCCAGAAGCTCGTCTTCGTGGTTGAGGCCCGGCTGCCGGCGGGCATGGGCCTGCATCCCGGCCTGCCGGTCGAGGTGAGCTGGTGAACGACGAACTCGCCATCGACGTCCGCGGCCTGGTCAAACGGTTCGGTAACAAGACCGCAGTCGGCGGCGTCGACATCCAGATGCCGCGCGGCGCAGTGTGGGGATTCCTGGGGCCGAACGGGTCAGGCAAGACCACGACGATCCGCATGATCTGCGGCCTGCTCAAAGCCACGGAGGGCGAAGGCACCTGCCTCGGGTTCGATATCCGCCGCGAAACGGACCGGATCAAGGCCCGCACCGGGTACATGACGCAGAAATTCTCGTTCTGGAGCGACATGACGATCCGCGAGAATCTCGAATTCGTTGCCCGGCTCTACCGCCTGCCCGATCTCAAGACGACCGTGGACGAAACGCTCGGCAAGCTGGGCCTGACACACCGGCAAGGGCAGTTGGCCGGCGCGCTGTCGGGCGGCTGGAAGCAGCGCATGGCGCTGGCGGCGGTGACGATGCACCGGCCGCAGCTGCTCCTGCTCGACGAGCCGACGGCCGGGGTGGACCCCCTCGCCCGACGCGAATTCTGGGACGAGATCCACGCCTTCGCGAGCCAGGGCATGACCGTGCTGTTGTCCACGCATTACATGGACGAGGCGGAACGCTGCGACCGGATTGCCTATCTGGCCAACGGAAGGAAGATCGCCGAAGGGCGGGTCGAGGATATCCTGGCGCGGTCGAGCCTGATCACCTTCCGGGGCGAAGGCGCAGATGTGCGGCGCCTGTCCGAAGCGCTGAAGGGCAAGCCGGGGCTGGACCATGTCGCCTATTTCGGCGCGGCGCTGCATGTCAGCGGTAAGGACCGCGCAAAGCTGCAGGCCGGCCTCGCCAGTGTCGGTGCGTCGGATGTCGTCTGGCAGGAAGTGCGCCCGAGCCTTGAGGATGCGTTCATCGCGCTGATGTCGGAAGCCGGGGCAGATACGCGGGTGCACGGATGAATCAGGTGCTGTCGTCCCTGTCCCGCGTCTGGGCCGTGTTCATGAAAGAACTCGTCCAGATGCGCCGCGACCGGCTGACCTTCGGCATGATGTTCGGCATACCGATCGTGCAGCTGGTCCTGTTCGGCTTCGCCATCAATACCGATCCAAAGCATTTGCCCGCTGCACTGGTGGTGGAAGAGAACACGCCCATCGTGCGCACGCTGGTACAGGCCCTGGAGACGTCAGGCTATTATGATTTCGTTCTTTCTACGGACGATCCTCGGCAGAGCGCGGACCTTTTGGCGGAAGGCAAGGTTGCGTTCGTGGTGTCGATTCCCGCAGGCTTCACGCGCGGGTTGATCCGCGGCGATCACCCCCAGATCCTCATCGAGGCGGACGCTTCGGACCCCTCGGCCTCCTCGAATGCGCTGTTCCTTGCGCAGTCGATCCTGTCGCAATCGCTGCGCCATGACCTCAAGGACGTTGCGATCGCGCAGACCGGCGCAAGCGATCCGTTCGAACTGGTATTGCAGCCGAATTTCAACCCGGAACGGATCACCAGCTACAATATCGTGCCCGGCCTGCTCGGCGTGATCCTGACCATGACGCTGGTGATGATCACCGGCATGGCAATGACCCGCGAGGTGGAACAGGGAACGATGGAGAACCTGCTGGCGATGCCCGCCCGGCCGGGCGAGGTGATGCTCGGCAAGATCCTGCCCTATGTGCTGGTCGGCGCCATGCAGACCGCCGTGATCCTCATTGCCGCGCAGGTCCTGTTCCATGTACCGTTTGCCGGATCCCTGTGGGTGCTGCTGCTGGGCGTGACGATCTTCGTGATCGCCAACCTCGCGCTTGGCTTCACTTTCTCGACAATCGCCAAGTCGCAGATGCAGGCGATGCAGCTGACGTTCTTCTTCTTCCTGCCTTCCCTGCTGCTGTCCGGATTCATGTTCCCGTTTCGCGGCATGCCGGGCTGGGCCCAGTCCATCGGCGAAGTACTTCCGCTGACGCATTTCCTGCGCATCGTGCGGGGCGTCATGCTGAAGGATGCGAGCTTTGAACAGCTGCACGCCCCATTCTTGATGATGAGCCTTTTTACCGCGGCCGTCACGGTGGTCGCCATGCTGCGCTATCGCAGGACGCTGGACTGAGACCCGCGCGGGGCGGCGCTACTTCGAGCGGCGCCAGACCATCAGGGGATCGAACGCACCGGTTTCGGCCGCTTTCTGGAGCTGCGCGATCTGGTCCGACACGGGATTCGACGCCGTTTTCGTCTTGGTGCCCTGATAGAGGGCTTCGTCCAGTCTGCAGATCTGCTCATAGAGCGCTTCGGCGCGGCCCACGAGATCCAGGAATCGGGGCGGCAAGCCGCGGCTGCGCTGGGCTTCGGGATTCAGGGGTGGCTCGTCACGCTTGATCCGGTACTTTCGGGCGCTCGCATCTTCGCGGCGCATTTCGCCGTCGCGCACGGCTTTCTGCATCACCAGCCAGGACGCCGCCTGCATCAGGCGCGTTGTCAGCTCCATGCTCCAGGCCGAGTAGGTCAGGCTTGCGTCGCGGGACAACGTTTTCGCCTGGTCGCGGCCAGGGCCGTCGAGATACGAGGCGGTCTCCTCGACCAGCGCCATGCCGCGCGAGAATACGGTGTCGAACAGCTTGCCGCCTGTGAAGTGTTCCGGCGTCGTCACTGGATCCAGCGGATCAGTTTCTGCCATGTGCGCCCCTCCGGCCATCCGTCTGCAACATCGAACCTTAGCCCCCCAGCCCTTTCGCGAGACTTAACTGCCGCCGCCAAACAACGCATCGGCGGCGCGTTTTTGCGCCTTCTTGCGCTCGATTTCGGTTTCGCAGGCTGCGATTTCGGCCTTCAGCTGTTCGATGCGCACTTCCAGTTCGGCGACTGACATCTGGTCGAGCGCTTGCGGGCGCTTGATCAGCACCGGCTCTTCATCGGACACGGCCATGGGCTTTCCTCCCGTTTGGAGTTTCAAGAAAGCAGAAAGACCGTTTAGATGCGACTCGAAATCCACGTTCCCCCTGTCCTTCCGGAGGCGCCGACATGACAGCCATGATGAAAGCCGCGACGGCACCGGCAGGCGAGCCGCTGGTTCTGACCGAGATGCCCCGGCCGGAGCCGGGTCCGCGC
>JBGSKU010000006.1:0-7037 GCA_041741055.1 Hyphomonas sp. | reverse complement strand
GCGGCGGTGGCGGCGGCGCCCAGTTGCCCAACCTCGGCCCGCTCGGTTTCCTCGTCATCATCGGCGTCGTCATCCTGTCCTGGCTGTCGACCGGCGTTGTCGTCGTCGACCCGACCCAGCAGGCCGCCGTGTTCCGCTTCGGAAAATGGCAGACGAATTTCGGCCCCGGCCTTCACTTCCACCTGCCCACGCCCATCGAAAGCCACACGCTGATGCCGGTCGAGCGCCGGATCGAGACGCGCCTCGGCAGCACCAAGGAAGAAAGCCTGATGCTGACCCAGGACGAAAACATCGTCGACATCCAGTTCTCGGTGTTCTGGAAAGTCGATACCGCGAATCCTGAAAACTACCTGCTCAACGTGCGCGAGCCGTCGCTCGCGGTTGAAATGGTCGCCGAGTCGGTGATGCGCGAAGTTGTCGGCAAGACGAAACTGCAAAGCATCATCACGACCGAGCGCGACAAGGTCCAGCAGGAAGTCGCCGATCAGACACAGACCCTGCTCAACGAATACAATGCCGGCGTCGAAATCCTCTCGGTACAGATCGACAAGTCGGATCCCCCACAGCAGGTCATTGAGGCGTTCAACGACGTGAACGTCGCCGAGCAGGACGCCCAGACCCTGACCAACCAGGCGACGCAGTTCGCCAACCAGGTTGTGCCCCAGGCCCGTGGTACGGCGCAGCGCCTGTTGCAGGAAGCCGAAGCCTACCGCGACCGCGTCATCGCAGACGCCGGCGGTGAAGCCTCCCGCTTCGACCAGATCTACGAGGAATACCGCAAGGCACCGCGCGTGACGCGTGAGCGTATGTATCTCGAAACCATGGAACGTGTGCTCGGCAAGACCGACAAGATGATCCTTGACCAGAAATCCGGCGCCGTTCCCTACCTGCCGCTGGAGCGGACACGCCGGCCGGCCCCCGCCACGAATGGAGGAGACCAGTAATGCGCGCTTTCGGATGGCTCATCCTCATCCTGTCCGTGCTCGGACTGGTTGTGGCCTCGAACGTCTTCTTTGTTGTGCGTCAGTCGCAGCAGGCCATCGTGCTTGAAGTCGGCCGCCCGGTGCGGCTGATCAACGAGCCCGGCGGTCCGGACGAAGCCGGCCTTCACATGAAGATCCCGGTCTACCAGCAGGTCGAAATCATCGACAAACGCAACCTCGGCCTCGATATCGAAGGTATCGAAGTGTTGGCATCCGACCAGCGCCGCCTGCGTGTCGACGCATTCGTTCGCTGGCGGATCAACGATCCCCTGCGCTACTACCAGCGTTTCCGTACCGAGACGGCGGCCAGCGACCAGCTGAACCGAATCACCACCTCGGCGATCCGCGAAGTGCTCGGCGATGTGCCGGTTCCGGAAATCGTGTCCGGCCAGCGCGCCCAGCTGATGGGCCGCATCCGCAAGAGCGTCAATGACGGTCTCGCGGCAGATGGTATCGACATCATCGACGTGCGCATCCGCCAGGCCGACCTGCCGACCGAAGTGGCCGAAGGCGTTTACAACCGTATGCGGACGGCCCGTCTGCAGGAAGCCCAGCGCATCCGTTCGGAAGGGGAGGAGCGGGCCCGCCTGATCCGCGCCCAGGCCGAACGCGAGAAGACCGTCATCGAGGCCCAGGCTCGCGAACAGTCTTCGAAGATCCGCGGTGAAGGCGATGCCAAGGCTTCGGAAACCTATGCGACCGCTTACAACAAGGACCCGGAATTCTTCCGTTTCCAGCGTGCGCTCATCGCCTGTGAAACGGCGATCCAGGAAGGCACGCAGGTCATTGTCGGTCCCGAAGCGCTCGGCATCTGCGACCAGTTCTTCGACAGTGCCCGCTCGGCCGGTGCGCCGCGCTAGACTGTCCGGACGGCGGGCTCGCCCGCCGTCCCCGCCGCCCGCCTTCGGTGATCCGTCCGGATAGCAGCCCGCACCGCCCGAACCGGTTGCGCTCAGCCCCCAAAGCGCCATAGTCAGACGGCATTCCCCTGTTTCGGAATGGCGTAACTGACCGGAGCCTGCCTGCCCATGTCCCGCTTCGCCGCTTTGGCGCTCATCGTGTTTGCGCTGCCTGTCACGGGCCTTTCCACGCTTGCTGAAAGCGCCGCGCAGGCTGTGCCGGTCAAGGAAACCCCGGCCAGTTTCCGCCAGTTGGCCAAACGCCTCATGCCGGCGGTTGTGAACATCTCCACCGAGACCGTCATCGCCTCGGCCATGCCGACCTTCCCGGAAGGCTCCCCGGCCGAGCGCTTCAACGAATATTTCGGCCGCGACAATGACGGGTTCCAGCGGCAGGGATCGCTCGGTTCCGGTTTCGTGATCAGCGCCGATGGCTACATCGTCACCAACAATCACGTCATCGACAAGGCCGACACGATTCTCGTCACCTTTTCCGATGGCCGCGAGATGCAGGCGAAACTTGTCGGGCGCGACCGCGATTCCGATCTCGCCGTGCTGAAGGTCACGTCGAAAACGCCGCTCGCCTTTGTGCCGCTGGCCGACAGCGACAAGGCCGAAGTCGGCGAATGGGTCATCGCCATCGGCAACCCGCTCGGCTTCGGCGGCTCGGTTTCCGCCGGCATCATCTCCGCCACCGGCCGCGACCTCAATTCCGGGCGCGCCGACAACTACATTCAGACTGACGCAGCCATCAACCAGGGCAACTCGGGCGGTCCGCTGTTCAATCTCGCCGGCGAGGTAGTGGGCGTGAACACCGCCATCATTTCCCAGTCCGGCGGCTCGATCGGCCTTGGTTTCTCGGTGCCCTCGAACACGGTCAAGCGCATCTCGCAGCAATTGATCAAGGAAGGCCGCGTCCGCCGGCCCTGGCTCGGCGTCAACGTGCAGGATGCCGACGCGGCCCTGATCAAGGCCTACCGCGCCAAGGGCTCCAGCGGGGTCATCATTACACGGATCAGCGATGACAGCCCGGCCGCCAAGGCCAAGCTCGAAGTCGGCGACCTGATCCTCACCATCGACGGCAAACCGGTCGGCAGCGTCCGCGAGCTGACGCGCACCGTATCCGAAAAAGCCGTCGGCAAGGCCATCTCGCTGTCCATCGTCCGCGACGGGCGCACCCGCGATGTCAGCGTCACGCTTGCCGAACTCAAGGACGATGATGCCGACGCCGCCAAGGTCGTCCCCGATACCGCCGCAAGTTCCAACGATCTCGGTGCGGAGCTTTCGCCCATCGACGACGACATGCGCCGGCGCTATTCGATCACCAAGGATATCTCCGGGGTCGTGGTCACCTCGGTCAGTCCGCGCGGCCGCGCCTACAACAAGCTGCGCCGCGCCGATGTCATCGTCGAGGTGAACTTCCAGTCCGTCTCCTCGGTCACCGACACGCTCGCCAAGGTGAAGGCCGCCCTCGCCAACCCGAGCCAACCGATCCTGATCCGCGTCAAGCGCCGCGGCGAAACCGGCGCCTGGTTCGATCAGTTCGTCTCGATCGAAATCCAGAAATAGACCACCCGGCCGCCTCTTGACGGGCGCTCCATAATTCGACATTCGTTGAAATATGGAATCGACCCGCGCAATCGACCGCCTTTCGGCCCTGGCCCAGCCGGGCCGTCTGGCCGTGTTCCGCCTGCTCGTGGGCGCAGGTCCTGAAGGCATGGCCGCGGGCGAGATCGCGGCCGCTCTTGGCCTCGCGCCGAACACGCTCTCCGCACAACTCGCGATCCTGTCGCAGGCGGGCCTCATTGCCGGCACTCGCGAAGGCCGGATGATCCGGTACGCGGCTTCGACCGAATCGATCCGTGATCTGATCGTGTACCTGATGGAGGATTGCTGCGGCGGACACCCTGAAATCTGTCTCCCGGTGCAACAGGCCGCGGCGCGCGCCGCCTGTTGCCCGCCTGCTGGGGCCAAGGCCCGGAAAGCCGCCGCCAATTGAGCCTGTTTGAAAAATACCTCTCTGTCTGGGTCGGACTTGCCCTGATCCTCGGTCTCGCGCTGGGGCAGGTCTTTCCGTCCGCTTTCGGCGCTCTGGCGGCTTTTGAATATGCAAACGTCAATTTCGCCGTCGCCATCCTGATCTGGGCGATGGTTTGGCCGATGATGATCGGCGTCGAATTTGCCGGCATCCGCGGCGCGTTCGCGAAGCCCAAAGGTCTGCTGATCACGCTCGTGGTCAACTGGCTGGTCAAGCCCTTCTCGATGGCCTTGCTGGGTGTGCTTTTCTTCGAACATGTCTTCGCGGGCTTCATCCCGGCCGGCGATGCCAAATCCTACATTGCAGGTCTCATCCTCCTCGGCGCGGCGCCCTGCACGGCCATGGTCTTTGTCTGGTCGCAACTGACGAAAGGCGATCCGGCCTACACGCTTGCGCAAGTCGGTCTCAACGATGCCATCATGGTGTTTGCCTTTGCCCCGATCGTCGCATTGCTGCTCGGCGTCGCGGAAATTTCCGTGCCGTGGGAGACGCTCCTTCTTTCGGTCGTCCTGTATGTCGCCATTCCACTGATTGCCGGCATCGTTGCGCGCCGGACGCTCTTGTCGAAAGGCGGGCAAGCCGCCGTTGAGGCCTTCATTGTCAGAATCAAGCCGGCATCCGTGATCGGTCTGCTCGCCACGGTTGTCCTGCTTTTCGGCTTTCAAGGCGGCGTGATCCTCGCCAATCCGCTGATCATCGCGTTGATCGCCGTTCCGATCCTGATCCAGTCCTACGGAATCTTCGCGCTCGCCTATGCCGCTGCCTTTGCCTGGAAAGTCCCTCACCGGATTGCCGCTCCCTGCGCTCTCATCGGCACGTCGAACTTTTTCGAGCTCGCCGTCGCCGTCGCCATCAGCCTGTTTGGCTTGAATTCCGGCGCCGCGCTCGCCACCGTCGTCGGTGTACTGGTCGAAGTGCCGGTGATGCTGTCGCTCGTTGCCTTCGCCAACCGCACACGCGCCAGATTCGCCGCGTTCGACACGGAGCCTGCATGAAGATCCTCTTTCTCTGCGTCGCCAATTCCGCCCGCAGCCAGATGGCCGAAGGCCTTGCCCGGCATCTGTTCGGTTCCGGGGCCGACATCATGTCCGCCGGTTCCGTGCCGACGAAGCCGAACCCCTATGCCATCGAAGCGATGCGGGACCGGGGCATCGACATTACCGGCCACACGTCGAAATCCTTCGACACGCTCGACGCGGCCGCTTTCGACTACGTCATCACCCTCTGCGCCGAAGAAATCTGCCCCTGGCTGCCCGGCAAGACGCAGCGTCTGCACTGGCCAATCGACGACCCGGCCAGTTCCGATCCCGCCCTGACACCGGAAGATTTCCGCCAGCGTTTTGCGCGGGCGCGTGATGAAATTGAAGCCCGAATCCGCGCCTTTCAGGGCGCTTTGGCCCAGTCCGGAAACCCTTGAAATGCTTGAATACTCGGTCACTGCTAGACGCGTGGACGCCCATGGAAGCGAGGCGCACGCCAAGGACGCCGTGCTGGTTCTCGATACCGATCTTGCGGGCCGGCGGGATGCGTTCAATCCGGCGGAGCTGTTTCTCGCCTCGATCGCAGCCTGCATCCTGAAAGGCATCGAGCGCGTGACACCGCTGCTGAAATTCAACCTCGGGGGTGTCGAAGTCCGCCTCCACGGCGAGCGCCAGGATGCGCCGCCGAGGATAACCTCGGTAACGTATGAAATCATGGTCGAAACGGACGAAACCGACCATCGGCTCGAGCTGCTGCACAAGAATGTCCGCAAGTTCGGAACCATCTCGAACACAGTTGCGGACGCGGTAGACCTCAAGGGAACAATTCGCCGGAAATGAGCCGGTTGACCCTTCCGTAGGGGAAAACTGAACCTCTTTTTGTGTTCGAAACGGCCGCTGAGTTGCCGTTTGGGCTCGCCAACGCCTTCGACGCAGGCTATGAGCCCCCCAATCGAGTTCTTTTTGCGGGCTGAGAGTCTAAAGTCATGATCCATCCTTCGCTGCTGGCCATTGCCGCCCTCGTTGTCGTGTTTGGCGTGCTCAACCTGATCGAGTTCAAGCGCCTCGACTGATTTTCCGGGGGCAGCCGCCATGCCCGATCCGATCCTGATCGCATCGCTTTTCGGCGGGCTAATCCTACTTGCACTCGGCGGCGATCTGCTCGTCCGCGGCGCCGTGCGTCTCGGCGGCGCGATGGGCGCGCCGCCGCTCATCGCCGGCATGTTCATTGTTGGCCTCGGCACCTCGCTTCCGGAAATCCTCGTGTCGGCCAATGCAGCCTTCTCCGGCAGTCCCGGTCTCGGCATCGGCAATATCGTCGGTTCAAGCATCGCGAACGTCTTCCTTGTTCTGGCGATCCCGGCACTGATCTTTCCGGTGTTGGCGGGTGGCCCGGGGCAGGGCCGCAACCTGTTCGCGATGTTGCTGGCCACGGCGTTGTGGATCGGCATGACGGCGATCCTGCCGCTGTCGCCGCTGATGGGGTTCTTTTTCCTCTGCATACTGGTCGGCTTTGCCGGTCTCAGCCTGTTTGCCGCGAGCCGCGACCACGCCGAAGGCAAACCGACAGGCGTGCGGGCGCATCGTGCCGAAGGCCCGCCGATGTGGCGCGCGCTGATCTACGTTCCGGCTGGCGTGTTGGCCCTCGTCTATGCTTCTGGCCTCATCGTCTCCGGCGCGGAGGGGCTCGCGCGTTTTGCCAATGTACCCGAGGAATATATCGGTCTCACGCTCCTCGCGGTCGGCACATCGCTGCCGGAAATCGGCGCCTCGCTCGCGGCCGCGTTCCGCAAGCAGGGCGACGTACTTGTCGGCAATATCCTCGGTTCCAACATCATCAACATCCTCGGCGCCGGCGGCATCATTGCCCTCAGCGGCACCGTCACCATCGCGCCGCTGTTCAAGACCTATGACCATTGGGTCATGGGACTTTCGGCGGCCGTGCTGGCGATCCTCATCGTCACGCGCGCGCGCATCGGCCGGTTGCTCGGATTGTTGCTGCTTCTTCTGTATACGGTCTATATTTACGGGCTCGTGAATGGCGTGAACCTCCTCGCGCTGTATGAAGCGATCCGCGGATGAATCCGGGCGCGGCCCTCGTCACCGGCGGCGGCGCCCGCGTGGGCCGCGCCCTGGC
>JBGSKU010000005.1:0-1659 GCA_041741055.1 Hyphomonas sp. | reverse complement strand
GAGGTCGCCTTGTCGCGCCGGATATGCTGCTCGCGCGTCGAGAGCGTCAGCACGAAGCCGCGATGTCCGTCCGCGTCCACCGTCTCGCCGCAGAGGCGCCCCGGCATCTGGCGCACCAGTTTGTCCTTGCACGCAAAGAGGCCGACATACGGTCCGCCGAAATTGAGGCCATTGCCGATCGACTGGCCTTCGCCGGCGGTGATGTCGGCGCCCATTTCGCCGGGCGGCGTGACGAGGCCGAGGCTGACCGCTTCAGTGAACACCGAGACGAGCAGCGCGCCCTTGTCATGCGCGCCCTTCGCCACATCCGAGAGGTCCGTCACCGTGCCGAACACGTTCGGACTTTGGCCGATCACGCAGGCGGTTTCTCCGTCCACGGCCTTTGTCAGCTCGCCCTCTGCGTCGATGGCGATGGGCAGCTGCATCACCGTCAGCCCCTGCGCCTCACACAACAGCCGCGTCGCCGCCGCATAGTGCGGATGCAGGCCGCCCGAAAGGATGATCTTCTTCCGCTTCGTCACGCGCGCCGCCATCACGGCGGCCTCGGCGCAAGCGGTCGAGCCATCATACATCGAGGCGTTGGCCACATCCATCGCGGTGAGCGCGGCGACCTGTGTCTGGAACTCGAACAGCGTCTGCAGCGTGCCCTGTGCGATCTCGGGCTGGTAGGGCGTATAGGTCGTCAGGAATTCCGAGCGCTGCAGGATCATGTCGACCGTGGCCGGCACGTGATGCTTGTAGGCGCCCGCGCCCACGAAGAACGGGCCGGATGAAGCCGAGCGGTTCTTCGCGGCCAGATTCATCATGTGGCGCTCGACCGCCAATTCGCCCTGATGGTCCGGCAGGCCGGCAATCTTGGCTTTCAGCCGGGCTGTGGCGGGCACGTCCGTGTAGAAATCATCGGCGGATTTGGCGCCGATCACCGCGAGCATGTTCGCGCGGTCTTCGGGGGTCAGCGGGAGGTAGCGCATGTCTCAGAGCCCTTCGCAGAACGCTTCATAGGCGGCCTGGTCCATCAGGCCCGACAATTCGGCCGTGTCGGCAAGTTTCACGCGCACGAACCAAGCCTCGCCCTCGGCAGAGGCGTTCACTGTTTCCGGCGCATCGGACAGCGCGCTGTTCACCTCCACGACCGATCCGGATACCGGCGCGTACACATCCGACGCCGCCTTGACGCTTTCGACCACGGCGAAGTCATCGCCGCGCGCGAACTTGGCGCCCGTCTCGGGAAGTTCGACATAGACAACATCGCCCAGCTGGCCGGCGGCATAGGCCGTGATACCCACCGTGCCGGTGTCGCCTTCAACGCGGATCCATTCATGGTCCTTGGTATAATAGGTGGTCATTCTCGAAGTCTCCTTGAACGGATTAACGTTTGTAGCGGGCAGGAATGAAGGGCAGGCTGGCGATCTCGGCCGGGCGCGCCTTGCCGCGCACCATCAGCTCGATCTTCGTGCCCGCAGTGGCAAAGGCGGCATCAATATAGCCCATCGCCACCGGCGCATCGAGGCTCGGCCCGAAGCCGCCCGATGTGACGATACCGGCCGGGACGCCGTCGACATAAATCTCCGTGCCCTCGCGGGCCGGCGCGCGCTCCAGCGGCCGGACACCCACCCGCTTGCGGGCCGGACCTTCCTTCAGCTCACGGAGAATGCGGTC
>JBGSKU010000004.1:0-4585 GCA_041741055.1 Hyphomonas sp. | reverse complement strand
CGCCGGGCCTGTTCATCGCAGCGGGGCACTATCGCAACGGCATCCTGCTGGCGCCGGTCACGGCCCGGATCATTGCCGACCAGGTACTCGGCGCCCGTACCGGAGACCTTGCCGCCGCCTTCGGGCCGCATCGCGCCTTTGCCGCGACGGCCTGACGCTGGACGGGCGGTAGGCTGCGCCTTAAGTCTCGCCGGCAGAGGGAGACACACAGATGCACACCATCCAGCCGATGACCGAGGACCAAGCCGCAATCCGCGATGCTGTGGCCAAGACGCTGGAGCCGTTCGACGACGCCTATTGGGCGAAGACGGACGAGACCGGCGACTGGCCGGAAGCCTTTTGCGACGCAATGGCCAAGGGCGGTTGGCTCGGCATCGCGTTTCCGGAAGAGTATGGCGGCGCCGGGCTGGGGCTGACCGAAGCGGCGCTGATGATGCAGACGGTCACGCGCACGGGCGCGGGTTATTCGGGTGCTTCTGCGATCCACCTCAACATCTTCGGGCCGAAGCCGCTGGAAAAGTTCGGCAATCCTGAACTCAAGCGCGAGAACCTGCCGAAGATCATTTCAGGCGAAGAGAAGATGTGCTTCGCCGTGACCGAGCCGAATTCGGGTCTCGATACGTCCAGCCTCGAGACAAAGGCCGAGCGGACGAACAATGGCTATGTGATCAACGGCCGCAAGATCTGGACGACGGGTGCTCAGCGTGCGGACAAGATCCTTATCATCGCGCGCACGACGCCGAAGGACCAATGCTCCAAGCCGCACCTCGGCCTCTCGCTCTTCTACACGGATCTCAACCGTAACCGGATCGAGGCCAAGCCCATCCCGAAGATGGGCCGCAAGGCGGTGGAGTGCAACGCGTTGTTCATCGACAATCTCGAAGTGCCGAAGGAGCACCTGATCGGTGAGGAGGGCGCAGGGTTCAAATACCTGCTGCAGGGGCTCAATCCTGAGCGGGTCCTGTTCGCCGTAGAAAGCGTGGGCCTCGGCTTTGCCGCGCTGGAGCGGGCCGCCCGCTATGCCAACGAGCGCGTCGTGTTCGGTCGCCCCATCGGCCAGAACCAGGGGATCCAGCATCCGCTCGCCCGTTCGTGGGCGGAGCTTTCAGCCGCCGAACTCCTCGCCTACAAAGCAGCCTCGCTCTACGATGCGGGGCAGGAGTGTGGCGCCGAAGCCAACGCCGCGAAATATCTCGGAACGGAAGCCGGGTTCACGGCGTGCGAGACCGCCGTGCTGACGCATGGCGGCATGGGGTATGCACGCGAATACCATGTCGAGCGCATGATGCGCGAAGCCATGCTCGCCCGTATCGCCCCGGTCAGCCGCGAGATGATCCTGAACTTCATCGCCGAACGCGTGCTGGGCTTGCCGAAGAGTTATTGAGCGGATATTTGCCCGCTTCGATGAAGACAGAAAAGGTACTGGGCGTCGATTTTGGCGGCGTCATTTCGGATCGTGTCGCTGACAATTCCGACACATCCTTCTTCGCAGACCGTTTCCTGGAAACTCCAATTGTCGACGGCGCGTTTGATGCGCTGCTGCGGCTTTCGGCCGGGCCTTTCGAGGGGCGGGTCCACATCATTTCCAAAGCGGGCCCGAAGATACAGGAGCGCACGCGCCTCTGGATGAGGCATCATCAGTTCACTGACCGTACGGGTGTCCCTGAGGCCAACGTGCACTTTTGTCGTGAGCGCCGCGACAAGGCGCCGATCTGCAAGCGTCTGGCCGTCACCCATTTTGTCGATGACCGGCTGGACGTGCTCAGCTATCTTAAGACCGTTCCGGTCAGGTTGTTGTTCTGCGCACGAATCAATGACGCAGCGACGCACCCTGCGACGCTGCCTCCGGCCATGACCCGGGTGATTGGCTGGGCCGAAGCCGAGGCTGCGCTGACCGCTTGAGCCGGATCAGCTCGGGTCAGGGCCCTTCATCAGATCAAAGAACTCTTCCGTACTGTTCGTACGCGGATAAGACGTGGAGGGAACGGGCACGCCGAGGTGAGCGCAGAGCGGTTCCCATCCATCCTTCGCGGAATGAACAAGCAGCCGGCCCACCGGAATGGCCGCCTTTACGGTTGCCTCATGCGCCTTGAAGACTTCAATCAAGCCCGCAGGATCCGTGACGCCGCCCAGGCTGCGGTCTATGACGACACGAGTGACCATGTTCAGCCAATCCGTCATATGCGGCGGCCAATTGGCGCGGTCGAGCAGGACCTTGAGGATCGTATCGGAGAAGCTCTTCACCCAGCTTTCGGGGGTTCGCGACGACAGGACCACCTTCGCATCGGGATAGGCCGCAGTCATTTCGCGCCAGAAGGCGGCCGTCGGCCAGTCAACCGCGGAATGATAGCCGTCGAAGATCGCCTTGAAGTCCGGTTTGCCATCGGCCGCCGCGCTCCAGAGCTCTACCTGCGCCGGGCCGGTCTTGATGACTTCTTCCATGTGATGGCATGGGCCGAAGCCCAGCTGCTCAAGCGCTTGCTTGAGCGACAGTGTTCCCGTGCGGCCAAAGCCGGCACTGAATACCTTGATCGTCATTTGGTCCCCCCAACGCATTTTGCGTCATTGGAACCAACATAACATGAAGGCTTAACGCCGACTATCGCTTCCCGAAGAAGCGGATTGCGCCGAACAGGCCGGCGATGGCGGAGCCGAGACCGCCGAGCAGGACGAACAGCGGGTTTGCCTGATCGGCGAAGGCGATGGCGCGGTTGATGCCGGAAACCTTGACCGTGACGGTGTCGCGGTAGGTGCGCAAGGGCGTGACGGAATCGGTATCGATCGCGAAGATCTCGAACGTCAGGTCCTGTTCTCCGGCGGTCATGGGTGTGACGGCCCAGCGCCAGGTATTCTCCGTGATCGGAGAAAGTTTCTGGATGCCGGGCGAGGTCTCTACGATGTCGAACCCGGCGCCGGAGAGGCGCACCTCGACCCGGTCCGACACCTTGGCTTCGCCTTCTGCAATCATGCCACGTCCGGGCAACGCATCGGCGGCCGTCTCGTCGCCGGTCGCATCGATTGCGAACGTCACGTTGAACTGGCGCTTGTATTCGGCCGTGCGCGGCGTCTCGTGCGCGACCGGAACGGTCTTCAGCGTCTCCTCGAAGGAGGAGGTCGGCTCCGGCACTGCAACCGCAGGCGACGCTTCGGCTTCGGCGCTTGTCGCGCCGCCGGGCGAAGGCGGCATCATGGCGCCCGGGCCTTCTTCCATCTCTACCTTGAAACTGAGATCGTCGTCCGCTGTGGGCTGAACTTGGAATTCGAAATCCTCGTCCGCGCCGGCCGGCGATGCCATCCGTTCACCGGACACAGCGTCATCGGTCGCAGCCTTGGCAGCAGGCGCCGTCGCGGCTTCGGCCACAGGGGCGGGCATGGTCGCTTCGGAGGGTTCTTCAGCCATGGCGTCCGTCGACATGTCTTCGATGGGCGCCGATTCGACGGCCGCCATTTCCATCTCTTTCGGGGCATATCGCTCCATCAGGGCGGCGCCGCCGAGACCGGCGACCAGAAGACCTCCAAGCACGAGCAGAATGGACAGGATGCGCAGCATGACGTGGTCTCCCCGATGATTGAGTCAATACTAGCAGACGTTCAGGCAGTCGGAAAACCGCTTCGGCTCGCCTCATAAAAGGCAATTGCGGCAGCATTCGACACGTTCAGGCTTTCCATCTCGGCGGCGATGGGGATTCGCGCGAGTTCGGCGCAGGCCTTTGCAACGGCAGGGCGCAGGCCGGGGCCCTCCGCGCCCAGCACGACCGCGATTTTCGGCGCGCCTTTTACGGCAAGGTCCAGCGGGCGCTGGCTTTCGCCGGCGAGGCCGACCGTGTGGAAGCCGGCCTCGCCCAGCTGTTCCAGTGCGCGGGCGATGTTGATGGTGCGCACTTCGGCCACGGTTTCGATCGCTCCGGCGGCGCTTTTGGCCACCACGCCCGTGATCGGCGGTGCATTCCGGGTTTGCAGCACAAGCCCGGTGAAGCCGAAGGCGGCCGCAGAACGGAAGATCGCGCCCAGATTGTGCGGGTCCGACACCTGGTCGAGCACCGCGATGCGGGTCGCGCCCTCGGTGATCAGGTCTTCCAGCGCGACTGGCTCGAGCGGCTCGGCCTTCACGGCGATGCCTTGATGGACCGCGCCCGGGGGCAGGCGGTTGTCCAGATCCTTGGCCTGCACGATCTGCGGGGTGATTTGCGTGCGGGGCAGGCGCTGGCCCGCGTTTTCGGTCACCAGCAGCTGATGGAACCGTCGATCCGGGTTGGCCAGAGCCGCCAGCACGGCATGGGTGCCCCACAGCCAGACCGGCCCGCCCTCGACTTCCCGCTCCGGACGGGGAAAACGGCTCTGGTCCGGCCGGCTCTGCGGACCGCCGGGGGGCCTGTTGCCGGGCCGTTTTGTATGGTTGCGCGCCATGAGGTTCATCCTTATAAGGCCGCTTCCGGCGTGGATCGGGGTTTGGAAACAGCCCTTTTGAAGCGGCGGCGCGGCGGCGTCAAACGGCGTTGGCGCGGGTCCCGTGGAGGGATGGGAGAGTGGTTAAATCCACCAGACTGTAAATCTGGCCGCCTAGCGTACGCTGGTTCGAATCCAG
>JBGSKU010000003.1:0-2982 GCA_041741055.1 Hyphomonas sp. | reverse complement strand
CATGCCGGGTCATCTCCGCCAGCGTCGCCGCCCGCAGGCCGCGCCCGGGGCCGAACTGGCTGACCGCTTCCAGAAGGTTGGTCTTGCCCGCCCCATTCGCGCCATACAGGCACACCGGCCGCCCATCGAGCTTCAGGACGAGGCTCTCATAGTTCCGGAAGTCGGTGAGGGTGAGACGGGTAAGAGCGGTCATCCGGGCCTTCGCCGCGCCTGCATCAGGCGCCTGTCAGACCATGCCCGCCGACGGGCTGGGTTTCAGCAATGCGTTGCATGCCTGCGATCAGCGGCCGGCCTTCGGCAATCGCGGCCTGCACGGAGGGCAACGCCAAGCTCGCCCGGTGGCTGTCGGGCGAGTCCCAGGCTTCGGTGATCCACAACGCATCCGGGTCGGCCGGATCGTTGGCGACGACATAGCTCAGGCAGCCCGGCATATCGCGCAAGCCTTTCAGCAGGATCGCTGACAGCCGGTCGCGCGCGCCGGGCGTTGCCGTGAATTTTCCGATCAGTCCATACATCGGTGTCTCCGGTTCCGGCCCGGTGGCACATGCCGCCAGGCCTGCAAGCGCTGCCGCGCCGATCAGGACGTCCCGCCGGTGCAGTGCCGGGATCACGCGCCTAGACGCGTAGCGGCATCAGCACATAGCGCGCGGACTCGTCGGACGGGTCGAGCACCAGGGCAGGGGAGGCCGGATCGTTGAACATGAACTCGGCCTCATCGGCTTCGATCTGTCCGGCAATGTCGAGCAGGTATTTCGCGTTGAAGCCGATCTCCATCGCGTCCGAGGAATACTCGGCTTCGATTTCCTCGTTGCCCGCGCCGGTCTCGGCATGGTTCACCGCCAAAGTCAGCCGGCCTTCGCTCAGGCTCAGCTTCACCGAGCGCGAGCGCTCTGCCGACACGGTCGAGACGCGGTCGACTGCGGCTTCGAAGGCCTTGTTGTCGACAGTCAGTTTCTTGTCATTGCCCTTCGGAATGACGCGCGCATAGTCGGGGAACGAGCCGTCGATCAGCTTCGAGGTCAGCACGGCGCGGCCAGCGCGTACCACGATCTTGGTGTCGGACACTTCCACCGCCACATCGTCCTCGCGCCCGTCGATCAGGCGGCGGATCTCGTTGACGGTCTTGCGCGGCACGATCACCCCGGTCAGCTTGTCGCTGCCCTTGGGCGCTTTCAGCTCGGCCAGCGCCAGGCGGTGGCCATCGGTCGCCACCGAGCGCAGCACCGGTTTGCCGGCATCATTCTTGGCCGCGTGCAGGTACACGCCGTTCAGGTAATAGCGCGTCTCTTCGGTCGAGATCGCGAAACGGGTCTTGTCGATCAGGCGCGCCAGGTCACGTGCGCCGAGGCTGAACTGCACGCTGCCTTCATCTGACGCCATCGTCTGGAAATCGGCGGCCGGCAGGGTCGGCAGTTCGAACTTCGACCGGCCGGCGGTCAGCACCAGGCGCTGGGTCTCGGCGTCCAGCTCGATCTGCACTTCCGCGCCGGACGGCAGCTTGCGCACCACGTCGAACAGCGTGCCGGCCGGGGCCGTCACGGCGCCTTCGCGCGACACCTTGGCATCGGCCGAGTCGATCGCTTCGATGTCGAGATCGGTCGCCGTCAGGCGCAGCTCGCCCTTCCTGGCTTCAAGCAGAACGTTGGACAGGATGGGGATTGTCGTCCGGCGTTCGACAATGTTCTGCACGTGGCTCAACGCATCCAGCAGGGCACCGCGTTCGATCGTCAGTTTCATCTTCGGGTCCGTCCATCACGGGAAAGCCGCAGCGCCGCTTTCCCAGGTCATCTAGTTTCTGTTTCCGTCAGGGTCCGGTTCCCGATCATGCCGGGAATCAGCCCGCTCCGGTTCCGGAGCGGGCTGGAGACCCTTAACCAAGTTCTGGAAAAAGCCAAGCGCCTGCAGGCCCGGCGCAGACGTCCAGCCTCAGGTCTGACCGCTGTCGAGCAGGTCCAGCACGATAGCCTCGACCTTGGCGACATCCTCGGCAATGCGCACATCGTCCGGCATGGCCTTCTTGATGCGGCGGAACGCGTAAAGCACGGTTGTGTGGTCACGCTTGCCGAAGGCCCGGCCGATCTGCGGGAAGGACTTCCGCGTCATCGTGCGGCACAGGTACATCGCGATCTGGCGCGGGTAGACATAGGCCTGCATCTTGCTGGGGCCTTCCAGATCGGTCTTGTTGATCGGGAACACTTTCAGCGTAGCTTTCTTGATCACGTCGATCGTCGGCTCGCGCGTTTCGCCCGAATGCCGGCGGATCACGCGGTCCAGCATGTCCAGGGTGGGCGTTTCTTCACCGAAATTGGCTTCCGTGAAGAGACTCCACACCGCGCCGGTCAGTTCGCGGCCGGGGCCGCGGATGCCGGAATTCAGTTTCTGAATCATGTCGTCTCCGAGGAGGAAGTCAGGGTGGTTCGCCGCAATGTGGCGGGCGAGGCGGGTCAGGATTTCACGGCGCATGGCCGCGTCGGGAAGGCCCACTTCGACCGCTGTGGCGCCCTTGATCTCTCCGCGCATACGTTGACCGAAGCCAACCGTCTCGCCCGGAGCGGCGTCGCCGACCAGAACCACTTGTCCACCATTGCCGGTGACCTCGCGGATGTTCTGGTAAAGCTCGTTCTCTGTGCCGGGTTTTCCGGCGATGCGATGCAGGTCGTCGACGATCAGGATCGCGGCGGTGCGCAGGCGCCGCTTCAGGCCGCTGGTGTCGCGCGCCTTCACACCGTCGAGATAGGCCGACATGAACTCCTCGGCTGTCAGGTAGACGACCTTGCGCTTGGGATCGCGCACTTCGACTTCGGCACGCAGCGACATCACGATATGCGTCTTGCCGGTGCCTTGCGGGCCGTAGAGCAGCGTGATCGGCGTGCCCGCCGGAAGGCCCGCAGCGATGCGCTTGGCCATCTCGGCAGCGATCTGGTTCGACGGACCCACCACAAGGTTGTCAAAGGTCATCGCGGGGCCACCGGTCGACGGGGC
>JBGSKU010000002.1:0-6088 GCA_041741055.1 Hyphomonas sp. | reverse complement strand
CTGGCCCAGCGCCTTGCCCGCCGCACCATTGAAGGGGCCGCTGCACTATTGGCGGCCAGCGAAGACACGCCCGAAGCCCTTCGCCGCGCGGTCACTTCCCCCGGCGGCACCACCCAGGCGGCCCTTGACATCCTGATGGACACAGGTGGGATGCCTCGATTGTTGAGAGACGCCCTGCGCGCCGCCGCGACCCGCGACCGGCAGCTGTCAAAAGAGGCGGATTAACCCCGGGAGGCATGGCCCTTGGCCAGCGCTGAGAAGATTGTCGAGAAGGGGCTGAAGGCCGCCCTTGAACTGGCTGCGTCACGGCGCTGGTCCGATATTCCGTTGGCGGACATCGCGGCCAAGGCAAAGCTTTCCCTGTCGGACTTTCATGGCGTCGCCGGGCGCGAAGACCTCGTCGAAGCACTGGATGGCTATTTCGACAAGGCGATGTCGGCGGATGGCGTGCCCGAGGAAACCTCGCCGCGCGAACGCCTGTTCGAAGTGATCATGCTGCGCTTCGAGGCGATGGAACCTTACCGCGGAGGTCTCCTTGAGCTTCTGAAGTTCCGTGAAACCTCGCTCACCCACGTCGTGCGCCTGCCGGGCCATCGCCATGCCAGCGCCGCCTGGGCGCTCGCTTCGGCGTGGCTCGACAATGATGGCGGCGCGCCTGCCAGCCTGAAACGCATCGCGATTGCCGTTGTCATTGCCCAGGCCGAGCATGCCTGGCGCAAGGAAACCAGCAGCGACTTTGCCCTCACCATGGCCGCGCTCGACAAGGGCCTGCGCCGCGCCGAGGAACGCCTCGGCCAGCTGCGCCGGTTTACCGGACGTACGCCCACTTCCAAACCCGAAACCGAAGAAACCGCCTCATGACCCGTCCCGGACTCGACACCCATCCGCTTGAACTGACACCTGACTGGTTCAACGCCTTGTTCGGCGAGATCGGCATCGACGCCGACGTGCGCGCCCTGACGGCGAAGTCCATTGGCACGGGCCAGATCGGCGAGAATGTCCGCTTCGTGTTCGACTATGCCCGCGCCGACGCGAACGCGCCGAAAACGCTGGTTGGCAAGTTTCCTTCCGCCAATGAAATCAGCGTCGCCACAGCAAAGCTGCTCGGCCACTACAAGCGCGAAGTCATGTTCTACCGGACTTTCCCGAAGGTGGCGGGCCGCATTACGCCTAACGCGCTGTACACGGATTATGATGAAAGCACCAATCGCTTCGCCCTGATCATGGAAGACATGGCGCCGTCGGAGCAAGGCGACCAACTCAAGGGCTGCGGTGTCGAGGAGGCGAGGCTCGCGATGGAGGCTGCCGCAGTGCTCCACGCCGCGCACTGGGAAGATCCGGTTTTGGACGAACATGACTGGCTGCAGGGATCGGCCAAGGCCCCGCCACCGGGGCTCGGGCCGGAACAGGTCGCGGGTCTTTGGGTCGCCTTCAAGGATCGTTATGCTGCGCACATCAATGCCGAACAGATCGAGGTCGGTGACGCTTATGCCGCAAGCCTGCCGAAATGGGGCGATGCCTATCAGGGCCCCTACGCGCTGACCCATTCCGATTACCGGCTCGACAACATGCTGTTCGGCAAGCCCGGCGCGAAAAAACCGCTGGCCGTCGTCGACTGGCAGACCGCTGGCAAGGGCGCGCCGGCCAATGACGTCGCCTATTTCATCGGCGCGGGCCTGACACGCGACGAGCGGCCGAAGCACGAGCAGGCGCTGCTGCGCCACTATCATGACTGTCTGAAGGCGGAAGGCATCACCGGCTACAGCTTCGACGATCTCTACACGCACTATCGCTGGTTCTCTTTCTACGGCATCTCGGTGGCCTTTGCTGCCGCCATGATCGTCAAGCAGACCGAGCGCGGCGACGAGATGTTCCTCACCATGCTGCGCCGCCATTCGGCGCAGGTCCGCGAGAACGACGCGCTCGCGCTGCTCGAGGGCCTTGGTTGATCTCGGGCCCGCCCGAATTAAATACGTATACGGATAGATTGGTGCGTCGGCCGCCAGCCGCAGCGCTGATTCGGCGCTTCGCCAAAATGGCCAAAGCGCCAGAATCCGCCTATTTCAAGGCATTTTGTTCCGTTTTCGTTGACGTTTCGCGGGCGCGCGACGCCTCTTGCGCAATTTCAAAAGCGAAGTTATGCGATCCGGCTCTTGGTCGATTATCCGCCAGAAAGAGATTGTAGCAGCCAGAAACCCCCGTTTTTAGCTGTTTTCCGCGTTCACTGTCTTACAGAAGGAAAATGACATGGCCGTTAAACCGAAAGCCGCTGCGAAAGCCCCGGTAAAAAAAGCTCCGGTGAAGAAAGCTCCGGCTGCCAAAGCCCCTGCGAAGAAAGCCCCGGCGAAAGCCGCCGCCCCCGCGAAGAAAGCAGCACCGGAAGTGCTGACCGTGAAACACCTCGCCGCTGAAGTGTCGCAGGCGCAGGAAATCTCGAAGAAACAAGCCGAGATGGTTGTCACCGATTTCATCGACCGCATGGGCGGCTACCTGAAAAAGGGCAAGAAGCTGCGCATCTCCGGCCTTGGCATCCTGCAGGTCCGCAAGCGTCCGGCCCGCAACGGCCGCAACCCGGCCACGGGCGAAGCCATCAAGATCAAGGCGTCCAAGAAGGTCGCGTTCCGTCCTTCGAAAGACCTGAAAGACCGCGTCCTCTAAGCTTCGGCTGACAGAGTTTGACTGGCGCCCGGCTGCGAACCCCGCAGCCGGGCGCTTTTCATTTGCGACTAGCCCACAAGGCTGAACGGCGAGTCGTGATCGATCTGCAATCGCTCCTGCAACGTCATGCGCACGAGCAAGTGCGGCCCTTTGATGAACTCGCGCGGCGTGCGCCCGTTGAACTGCTTGAACTCACGAATGAAGTGCGACTGGTCGAAATAGGCCGTGGTGGCAATGTCGCGCCAGTCGGTCAGTTCCTGCCAGGTCAGGCGGTTGGCCGAATGGAGCGCCCGGAACTTGCGATGAAGGCGTTTCGGGGCGCTGCCGAAATAGGTTTTGCACAGGCGCTCCACCTGCCGGGCAGACATGTCCATTACCGCTAGCAGGTCTTCGAGTTCATTCGGCTCCGTGTCGGCGATCCACCGCGTCGCCTGTATCAGGAACGCGTCATGTACGCGTACGTGCGGATCGTTGAGCGCCGCAAACATTTCGTTCGCGCACGCCACACGTGCCTGCGTGCCCGATGCCTCCAGTACGCGTGCGATCAGCGGCAACTGGGTCGGCGTAAGGAAATTCGTGAACGCCAGCACCTGGTCCGCGCAGGTATCCGCTTTCACCTTCAGCATTCGCGACCAGCCGAGCGGTGTGATCGCTGCACCAAACACTTCCGTGTTCGCCGAAAACCGGATGTTGCTCCACCGGAACGTTGGCCCGCACAGGATCGCCGATCCAGCAGGTATCTCCACTTCGGTGCCGCCGAGGTCCGAATGCACGCTGCCACGGACAATGACGCGCAGCTTCGCGATCTCGGCTCGCATCACGTCGGCGAACGGATCCTGCACGGTCAAATTGTAGTAACTGCCGACCAGCGGCCGGATGTCTTCCCGGGGGCGGAAATATTCGAATTGCATGCCGGCTGCTGTCTCCCTTGGAAGAGATGATGGCCCGCCCGGCCGGAATGTCGAGTTTATACAATCTTTAGCGGTCGCAACCGGTCAAGCTGCGATTCGCTATCCCGGCAGCGTTGGGCTTCACGGACAAGGGGACGTACGCATGACCGGCTATCCGCAGGATGTTGGAAGTTCATGTTGCGCCGGGATTGCAAACCATCGCCAAGGTGCTGGCCGGCCGGTGCGCAAGGGAAAATCGAGATGAACATGATCCGGATGCTTGTTGCGGCGACATTTGCCCTTGCAGTTCAACTGTTCGCGGCGGCTTATGCCGAAACGCTGCTCGACCCCGGCGTGCCTTTGAAGGCGCCAAAGAATGCAACACTGACAGCCATTGCGCCCATGCCGAACACGTTGATCGGCTGGGAAAGCGAGAAACGTTGGTCGCTGAAACATGGCGACGTCGCGCCGTTCTACTATGCGCGCTACCGCGTCGATGCAGACACCAAGACGAAGAAGGGAAGCGCCAAGGCGGGCACAGATTTGTATGGCGTCTTTTACAATGCCCGGAACGGCGCCGACAAGCATGATGGCGAATGGGTCGTGAAGCCCGAATGGTCGGGTCTCTTTGCGCTGACGAGTGACAACATGCTGGTGCGAGCTGCTGGCACCGAAACCTGGTATGTGCTGAATGCCAAGTCTGGCCGCACGACAAAGCTGGGCGATGGCCGGATCGGATCTACCGAAGTGATTGACCGGGAAGTCACGAGCGGCGCGAACCTTTATGGTGATGAGCTCTATTATCTGATCACAAAAGACGACGGTAAGACACAGACGATTCAACTGATGAACTGGATCAGTTTCGGTCAGAAGTTTGAACTCAGGCCGCCGGTGGACAATGTTGTTCCGGCAGAAATTTTGAAGGAGTCCCCTGTCAAGGTTACTCTGCGGTTGGACTATTTCATTCGCCGATATGCGCAGAATGGCAAAATGTACGACTTCGCCGTTTCGGATAACAAGATCGAGAACTGGGCCCAGAAAAAGCAGTCGACCGTGGAAGTATCCTATCCCAAGAAGCAGGCGATGTACGTGGTGGATGCGACGAAGCAATTGTACGTTCCAATCGAGCAAGACTACACGATCGGCGCGTTTTACAGCGCCAACAGGGACAATCCGGATTTCCTCGGATACCGTCCGGTCGGAAACGGGATCACCACAGGGCTTAAGGAAAACCCGCTGGAGGCGCGGCCCGACGGGGTCATGGCGGCCGTGTGGAATACGCGCAATGGCCTGAGGCTCGCGCCGCTTCAAGCCGAATGGCAGGGTTATTACCGCTCACATAATTTCTGGGGTCTGCCCGACTGGGAGGAGGGCAACATTCTGCATACGAATTACATGTATCCGTACGATGTGGTCGACTACAAGAAGTGGGCGGTCTTTACAGAACTCTATCCCATCGACATTCCGCAAGACGTTCGAATGGACCCTACCCAGGAATTGGCCTGGTATAATGGGGTATACGCAGTTTATCCCAATGGGAAAGTGGATGTCTTTATCGCTCGGATCGGCATCAACGACGGCAAGTTTTCCCTGCCGCATTCCGAGGCGTTTGAAAACCTGGATGCCGCGCGCGCTTTCGTGGCCCAGGCTTTGACACTTGAAGGCCGCAAAGCCTTTGCGGCCTTCTACGAAAAAGGCGTCGCAGAGCGGCAGGCAAAGCTGGCGGCGGCAGAACTGAAAAAGGAGGAGGACAAGCGCGCGGCCATTCAGGCTCGGATAGATGCGGACTATGCAGCCATGCTAGCCAAGGGCGAGAGAGTGAAATCGCTTTTGAGTGCAGGCAATTATTATGGCGCGCTGAACCTCGCGTCGAGCGGCGATACGCGTTTCCTCCCGCAGGCCGTCGTGAAGACCATGCAAGCCGGATATGACGACATGATCACGCTTGAGCTGGCCGAAGCCTGCATGCTCTGGGCGGACGGCTGGCAGGCGTCCTATTGCGGCAATCGTCTGATGGTGCTGCGGCCGCCATCAAACCGCACGGTTCAATACGGGCCTGCTTACAACTCGTCGTCGGGCTCGTCAGGCAGCGCCGCCGCGGATACCAGCCAGTACGACATCATGGAATCGGCCCGGCAGAGTTCGCGCGACAGCTACAATAGCGGCGCGACAAGCAGTTACCTGTGTGGGTCCGCCTCGTTCTGCAACTAGGATTGCGGTCGGTGGGTTTCTGGGAGCGCCGCCCAAGCGCTTGTACCAGCGCCTTGGCTTTCAGTCCGTCTGCCTGACGCGGACGTTGCACAAGCCGCTCGTGAGGCGTTCGCCGGAGCGCGCTTGACGCGCTTTCGCGTTGACCGGTGTCGCCATCCGCCGAAAGATGCTTCCCGGGAGGCTGGAAATGGCAGATGAGATCGAACGAGCCGCGCGGGCCTTGCTTGCCGAACTGGAGCTCACGCCCCCGAATGCTGCGCCGGGCCAGAACATGCTAGCGCCCAACGCGCGCCGCGATGTCGGCGCCACGCCGCTCTGGCGGGCGCATG
>JBGSKU010000001.1:0-5496 GCA_041741055.1 Hyphomonas sp. | reverse complement strand
TCGGCCAGACGTCCACACAGGTCTTCCAGCGCGGACTGCTCAGTGATGGGCGTCAGGGTGTTGTCAGTCATTGCTGGGTCGCTTATCGCACCAGCTTGACAAAGGCGAGGGGGTCTGTGCCCTACGCCGCTTCTTTCTGTTTGGCCGAGATACCGGAGTTTTCGCCCAATGCACGCCTATCGCACCCACACCTGCGGGGAATTGCGCAAGTCCCATGTGGGCGAAACCGTCAAGCTGTCAGGCTGGCTCCACCGCCGCCGCGACCATGGCGGGGTGATGTTCATCGACCTGCGCGACCATTACGGCCTGACGCAGATCGTGTTCAATCCGGGCTCTGTGGGCTTTGCGACGGTCGAGCGCCTGCGCGCCGAGAGCGTGATCACGGTGGAAGGCAAGGTTGTGGCCCGGGACGGGGACCTGGTGAACCCGAACCTCGTGACCGGCGAGATCGAGGTCGTGGGCGGGGCCGTTTCGGTCCAGTCCGAGGCCGCCGAGCTGCCGATGCCGGTGTTTGGCGACCATTCCTATCCGGAAGACATCCGCCTGAAGCACCGCTACCTGGACCTGCGCCGCGAGCAGCTGCACAAGAACATGGTGCTGCGGTCGGGCGTGATCGCCAGCCTTCGCCGCCGCATGGTCGCCGAGGGTTTCACCGAGTACCAGACGCCCATCCTGACCGCCTCCAGCCCGGAAGGCGCGCGCGACTTCCTGGTGCCGAGCCGGATGCACCCCGGCGAGTTCTACGCCCTTCCGCAGGCGCCGCAGCAGTTCAAACAACTCCTGATGGTCTCGGGCTTCGACCGCTACTTCCAGATTGCGCCCTGCTTCCGGGACGAGGATGCCCGCGCAGACCGCTCGCCCGGCGAGTTCTACCAGCTCGATATCGAGATGAGCTTTGTCACCCAGGAAGACGTGTTCAACGCGGTTGAGCCCGTCATGCGCGGCGTGTTCGAGGAGTTCGCGCAGTGGGATGGCAAGCAGCGCACCGTGGTGCCGGGCCCGTTCGAGCATGTGCCGTATGCCGAGGCGATGCTGAAATACGGCTCCGACAAGCCGGATCTGCGCAACCCGCTGATCATCTGTGATGTGTCCGACATCGCGACTCGCGAAGACGTGACGCTCGGCGTGTTCATGAAGATCGTCGACGGCGGCGGCATCGTCCGCGCCATTCCGGCCCCGGCCACGGCAGAACAGCCCCGCAGCTTCTTCGACAAGATGGACGCCTGGGCGAAGAAGGAAATGCAGGCCCCTGGCCTCGGCTATATCCGCTTCGTCGAAGAGGACGGCAAGCTGACCGGCACCGGCCCGATCGCCAAGTTCTTTGCGCCGGAAGCCCTCGCGGCCCTCGCCGCCAAGGCCGGTGTCAAAGCCGGCGACGCCCTGTTCTTCTCGGCGGGTGACAAGACCGCCGCCGTGAAGCTGGCGGGCGCCGCACGCACCCGTATCGGCGAGGAACTCGGCCTGATCGACAAGAGCATCTTCAAGCTCTGCTGGATCGTCGATTTCCCGATGTTCGAATGGGACGAAGACAACAAGTGCGTGGACTTCAGCCACAACCCGTTCTCGATGCCGCAGGGCGGCATGGAAGCGCTGCTCGCGGCCGACACGGTCGACAAACAGCTGGCCATCAAGGCCTATCAGTATGACATCGTCTGCAACGGCATCGAGCTGTCCTCGGGCGCCATCCGGAACCACCGTCCGGAAATCATGCTCAAGGCCTTCGAGATCGCCGGCAAGGGCCCGCACGTCGTGGAAGAGAAGTTCGGCGGCATGCTGAACGCCTTCCGCTATGGCGCCCCGCCGCACGGCGGGATTGCACCCGGCGTGGACCGGATCGTGATGCTGCTGGCCGAGGTCGACAACCTGCGCGACGTGATCCTGTTCCCGATGAACCAGCAGGCCCGCGACCTGCTGATGGGCGCCCCGAGCCCGGTCGAGGATCGCCAGCTGAAAGAGCTGAACATCCGCCTCGCGCCTGCCATCAAGAGCTAGGCTCAATCGCTAGGCCCTTCGCCCCGGCCACGGTTGAGTGCTGCAAAGGACTGACGGTTCGAGCTTGTTCACGCGAATGTTGAGTCGATTTCAGCATCCGGCGAACTGGAATTGTAGTTCAGCCGGACGTAAACAATTCCGCCGAGCCAACTGCCTACGAAAGCGAGTACGGCAAACAAGACAGCGACGTCGACCCGCATATCCCCCAATACGCATGCTGCCAGCACCGAGAACAGCAACACGCAGTTTGGAACTGCGAATGCCCAGACATATTGTCCGTATGCGGTTGGACGCCGGAAACTTACGATTTGGAAGAATGACAACCCGGTCCAAACGAGGAGTGGGGGAACCACGATAGAACCGAGCATAATAAACGGCCCCGATCTCACGCTGTTGCGGAGGAAGTCCGTCGTGCCCGGCTCGGTGCCTAAAAGCTGGGAAATCAGCAGCATCGGCACAAGATGGACCGTCCAGAAAGTGAGTCCGGCCGCAGCCGAAGCGCGAAACTCTCGGAACAGCGGCGCGAGCTCTTCGCGTGCATCGGTGTCAGCCGGTTGAGCGGCACCCGATCTGCGCACAGTGAGCGCGTAGTTCATTAGAAGCGCCGGGGCGCTCGCGGCCAATACACACAAGGCGATCTGTCCGACCTCTGCAGCTGGTATCGAGGTGAATTGCAAAACGACCGCGAAGGTTCCGACGCCGAATGACAACCAATCACTCACGAAGGCTTCCCAGATCCTCGAACGATTGATTGGCGATAGTGCGTTCCAGGCGACCGAAATTGTTGGGCTTGCCACTCCGTTCGCCATCAACAAGGCGAAAAGGGCGTTGGCAATTGAATTGACGTCGCCGAGTCTCAGTTCAGGATGGTTCGCAACCAGATCTTCGCCCAACCCGAGTTGCTGGCCCAGAAACAAGGTCGCAACAATGGCCGAAAGTAGTGCGAGTGTTTTCAGCATCCCAAGCCCGATCCGACGGTTTGTTCGGTAGCTTTTGGCAAATAAAAGTTTCAACAAATAAAACCTATGGGGGCAAATTCGCCCGCAGGGGTAGCGAAGGAGCGGTGGGCCCCCAAATCCGGAAATGATCCGGCGCCGCGCAGAATCTTGGCGGCGCCGGAAAGAGTTAGCGGGTTCTTAATCAAGTCTTGCGACTTTCACCCACAGCAAGAAGCGTGCGGAAACGGTTGGCCTGGCGGTGAACGCTTGGCTGGTTCCCTCCGGCCATGCCGCTTCCTGCAAGTGTTGCCGTCAGCCCGCTGGCGGGGGTTCGCTGCATCCGGCGAAGTCCGCGAGACCGGGTCTGACATCCTGCGAACAATCTATGGAGAAAGACTATGTCGCAAACGTCCTACCTTCTTTCGTGTGAAGTCCTCTGCGGTGAGGGCAGCGATGGCGCCCTCGAGGGCAAGGATCGCGCTTTCCTGATCGTCGCCGTCAACGCCGCAAGCGAAGATGATGCGATTGCCAAAGTCGAAGCCGATTTCGACGAAGAAGGCTATGCGATCGTCGAGATCGAATGGATTGCGACGGCTGCCGACATGCAGTGGGAAGATGCGGACGGCGAAGCCGAAGCCAAGGACATCCTTGTCCGTCTCGCCGAGCTGCCGGACGAAGTCATCTACGGCATGCTGTACGACATCTCCGACGACGACATGAGCGAAGCCGCCTGAACGCCCGAACGGCGCAACTTTTCCGTTTTGCAAATGACCTGCGGCCGCTTGAACAGCGGCCGCATTTTTGTTGCGGGGTCAGGGGGCCGAAAGCGCGCGGGCGCTCCGGTGTCAGTTCGGCGCGCCGGCCAGGTTTGCCGCGAGCTGCGAGAAGGTGCACATCGGCAGGCGTTCGTTGGTGGGCAGGCGCGTGGTCAGCGAACCGCAGGCGCCTTCGAAATCAGCGTCACCGAAGCCCTTAACGGTTTGCAGGTTTGCCCCTGGGAAACGCGCATCGCGGAATGAGGCGCCGGTGATGTCCGCGCCGCTCATCCGGGCATCCGTGAAAATCGCGCCATTGAAGACGGCGCCGCGCAGGTTCGCGCGGTCGAACACGGCGCCGGTGAAGTTTGCGGTCGACATGTCAGCGTTCTCGAGACGGGCAATGATCAGCTCGGCCTGTTCGAAATTGGAGCCGACCATGACCGCGTCCTGCAGGCTCGCGCCGTGCAGCAGGGCGCGGCGGAAATCGGCGCCCGAGGCTTTGCTGCCTTGCAGGCGCGTACCGGCGAACACGCCGTCGGCAAGCTTGGCATTGGTGAGGACTGCGCCGCGCATGTCGGCGCCGGTCAGGTCCGCGCGTTCAAAGTTCACACCGGTCGCCTGCACGCCGCGCATGACCGAATAGTCGAGCTTGGCTTCCGAATAATTGGCGCCGGAGAGGGTCCAGCCTGTCAGGTTGCGGCCTGAAAGTTCGCAGGTGGCGCAGGTGCCGACATAGCTGGGAGACCAGGCGACCGGCTGGCCCTGTGCGAGGGCGCCCGGCGCGGTGAAGGCGGCGAATACACCCGCCAGCGAAAGGAGACGCAGATTCAGGTTGTCCATGTGACTCGGAATAGACCTTTCCGGATATTCCCTAAACTGAACAAACTGTAAGAACTGTAAATGCGGCACGACTGTTGCCAGAAAGCAATAAGACTGGACGGAACGTCATGAATTTCGCGTCAGACGCGAACACCATGCCATGCCCGTTCGCGTGTCCGGCTACTGGCTCGCCCGGCTTTCCTCTCCGCACGTGTCGCAGGCCATGTGACCCTCCGGGCCTGCCTCGAACAAGGTGAAGCTGCCACAGGCCGGGCAAGCCTGGGACAGGTAAGTCGGTGAAAGATCTCTGGTTTCTCCGGCAGCGGGTTCTTCGGCGGCCTTTTCGGCCCGGCGGGTGCCGAGGATGACGATGTTGTCCGGCAGCTGGCCACGCGAGAAGCCGCGCGAGATGAACTGGGCCGCCTCGCTGGTGAAGGCCGCTGTGTCGCCGCGCGTGGCGTCGCCCGCGCCGCGGCCGAGACCGTCATGCGTGACATCGGCTTCGGCAAGGTCGTCGCGGCCCAGATAGGACACGGCGAGTTCCCGGAAGATGTAGTCGAGGATCGAGGTGGCGTTGGTGATCCGGTCATTGCCGGTCACCGCGCCCGCCGGCTCGAACCGGGTGAACACGAAGGCGTCGGCATATTCTTCCAGCGGCACGCCATATTGCAGGCCGAGGGACACCGAGATGGCGAAATTGTTCATCAGGCTGCGGAAAGCGGCGCCTTCCTTGTGCATGTCGATGAAGATTTCGCCGAGGCTGCCATCGTCGAATTCGCCGGTGTGCAGGTAGACCTTGTGGCCGCCGACCGTGGCCTTCTGGATGTAGCCCTTGCGGCGGTCCGGCAGGCGGGTGCGGCGCACGCGGGGGGCCTCCTCCGTGAGGGCGGGCAGGTCGGGCAGGGCCTCGGCATCTTCGGCGATTTCCTCGGCCAGGGAGACGATCTGCTCCATCCGCAGCCGCAGGTCTTCGGACGGCGGGGCGCGGT